>JALNZF010000003.1 GCA_023229435.1 Nitrospirota bacterium | reverse complement strand
TCAGCGTCGCGCTTATGGTTTACGAGATGAAGAATATCTTCGTCTCAAAGTCCTAACCTGCATGCTCCCTGAAATCTGATTTACTAAAATCGCTCAAAAGTACCCACTCGATAGGGACTTGAGCCAAATGATATTTTGCTTGTCAATCCAGACGTTTGATGTTATATTTCGAAGCGTTGAAATATCATCATTCTACTGCGGAGGTCACAACCAATGAAAAAAACGATGTCCTGGTGCTTAGGAATCTTTCTGATTCTGTCTGCGGGTCTGGCGGGAGCTCAACCTCGTTTTTCACAGAATGAATTCACCACTGCGGAGAGCCTTGACGCGGGCATGACCCAGGCGGGGATCAATTTTACGCTCGGTGACCACTATAAGAACTACTATCCCGAAGTCCGCTATGGATTGGGCGCGATGATGGAAGTAGGCGTCAAGTTAGGGGTCACCTCAGTGTCGATTGATTCGAGTGAAAGTGTTGGGGCGCTGGTCGGAGCTGATTTTAAGTATCAGCTCATCAAAGAAACCGAAGGCGTGCCCATCGATCTGGCGGTGGATTTTGGGGTGGACACCGTGATCATCCACAGGTCAAACGCGACCGTCACGTCGTTCTCGACCATCATCAGCAAGGGTTTTCCGTTGACCGATCGCGGGTACAAGTTCATTCCCTATGGCGGGCTCGAGATGGCCGTGTTGCGCGGATCGTATGAAGCGATCAATGACAATACCTCAGTGAATGTTTTCGGCGGCATCGAATGGAAGCTGAGCCAAAAGTTCATGCTGCTTCTGGAATTAAAAGCCGGTCCCAGCATGGTAGGCGGCGCGGGGATCAGGTTTGAGTATTAGATCCGTCCGCACCCAATGGGTGTGAGCTGACAACAATTCTGTCCTGAGCAATCATAGGGGACTATTCGCCTCGATTCTTATGACTTATGTCTATTATTCTTTCAGGGAAAATTTCCTTTACACCGCTTGTGGATGTTTTGGAACAGCTTCGCCGGAGAAAAGCCACGGGCACTCTGACCGTGAGCAGCGGTGATGTGAAGAAGTGTATTTTTATCAAGAACGGGCAGATCGTCTTTGCCACGTCCACCAGCAGCGAGGACAGGCTCGGTGAAATTCTCGTTAAAACCGGCAAGCTCACGCCTGAGAACCTGAAGTATGCTACCCAGCTCTACAAAAAAAACGCGGGATTAAAAAAACTGGGGGCGATTCTGGTCGAAAACGGACTCATCGCATCCAAGGACCTGTTTGGCGGCTTAAAGGACCAGGTGAAGGATATTATTTTCAGCCTCATTCTTCTGGCCGAGGGCGATTATCAATTTGCGGACAGCTACCCTGCCGATATTATCCAGCTTCAATTTAATTTTCAGGAATTGATCGCCGAGATTATCCAGCGAATAAAGCAGGAAGCCTGACGCCGGGGGCTTGTCTTTTCCCGGTTGTCCTTTTACCCGGGTACCTTCTTAAGGACGTTTTCTGAATACATTCAGGACGGGAGACCACGGTGAAAGCATTTGTGCACACTTCCTTCCAAAAACAGGCAGAACGGATCGGTGCTCTCTATAATGAAAAAGAGGACGCGCTTCTCCTCGGCATGCTCGGGCAGGAGTATGCGATCCGTCATGACGGTATTACCCTTCATGGTCAGCAGGCGCCCGAAATTCACGCGTCAGTGATCCACGACTACCTCGCTTCATCCGGCACGACGCTGAGCATGAAGCCCTGGCGCACGATCGGGGATCTTGCCGGAAAAGCATCGCCGGATTTCAGGAAAAGGGTCGAACTGCCGATCAGCAACTATGCAGTGGAGATCATTACCCGTGCGAACACCCTTTTGCCCATGGTGGACGCTGAAACGGTGCCGAGTCTTATCGGCAGCGACATGGCGATCACGGTACGCGCTCTGCCTAAGCTGATCCTGCACGTGGAGCTGTCTCAGGAGACCCAGGATTTCCCCGCCGAGGCATGGGTACTGTTTTCAAATAATGCGAATGAGTTTCTTCATATGCCGAGCCTGCACGTTTTGGCGGAAATGTTCAAGGATCGATTGCTGAGTTTGCTCAGAATCTACTGAAATGCGGAGTGCGGAATGCGGAATGCGGAATTAAGCGCAGCAGAGCGTCTTGTCATCGCCCTTGACATCGAGAGCGATACGGAAGCACTGCGTATCGTTTCCGAACTCAAGGATTCGGTCGGTGTGTTCAAGGTCGGTCTTCAGCTCTTTACTGCTTATGGTCCGGACATCGTCCGCCGCATCACCGGCATGGGCGGCCGTGTATTTCTCGACCTGAAATATCACGATATCCCGAACACCGTGGCCAAAGCATCTGCCGAGGCCGTGAAACTCGGTGTGAGCATTTTCAACGTCCACTCCCTGGGCGGGCTCGAGATGATGAAGGCTGCGGCGGAATCGGCGAAGGAAACAGCGGAAAAGCTCAACCTGCCGGTGCCTGCCGTGCTTGCGGTAACTATCCTCACGAGCATGGACGAAAAAAGTATGCGGAAAGAGATTAAGATAACTCGTTCGCTCCAGCGGGAGGTTACCCATCTGGCGCGACTTGCCCAGCGCGCCGGCATGCACGGAGTGGTCGCTTCACCGCAGGAGATCAAGACGCTGCGGAGGGCTGTTCGCGGAGAATTCATCATTCTCACGCCGGGTGTACGTCCGGCATGGGCGGACAAGGACGACCAGAAGCGGGTCATGACGCCGGGAGAAGCGGTCAAGGCTGGTGCAGACTATATCGTGGTAGGGAGACCGGTGCTGAAAGCGATTGATCGAAAGGCCGCGGTGCAGAAAATTCTGGAAGAGATGAATTCGCAGAAGACAGCCGAAAGACGGCGGACGACGGACGACAGATGACCGATCACAGATAAAAGATCTAAATTCGGTCTGCCGGCACTCTTTTTTATACCGTCTTCATAATTTACCGAAGGAGTAACCATGACATCGGAACAGGTATTGGATATTTACAAAAAGACCGGCGCCCTGCTGACCGGGCACTTTCTGTTATCGTCAGGTCTTCACAGCGAACAGTATCTGCAGAGCGCCCTCGTGCTGCAGCAGCCGGAGATCGCGACGAGGCTCTGCGCAGCGCTTGCGGAAAATTTCAGGGATTTAAAGATCGAGGTTGTCATCGCGCCGGCGCTGGGCGGTGTGTTCGTTTCTCATGAAACGGCTCGGGCACTGGGGGTGCGCGCGATATTCGCCGAGCGAGTGAACGGGGAACTTATGCTCCGTCGCGGGTTCACGATCAAACCGGGTGAGCGTGTGCTTGTGGTGGAAGATGTGATAACGACAGGCAAATCGACGAAGGAGACCGTCAACGTCGTGCAGAAAGCGGGCGGGGTTGTCATTGCCGCGGCTGCGCTCATAGATCGTTCCGGCGGCAAAGCGGACATCGGTGTTCCTTACAAATCGCTCGTTACGCTCACGGTACCTGCGTATACGCCGGAGACCTGCCCTCTGTGCAGGGCGGGAAGCAAGCCGGTGAAGCCGGGCAGCAGGGGATTAACGTAGTTTGTCCTTATCCCCGTGCCCCCGTTGGACAGGAATGGTTCATCACATGAAGGACCATGCCCTCTTGACCGGCCGCGCTATACCACGAAATATTGAACAATATATCCAAGCGCCAGCGATGTGATCATGATCCCGAGCATGAGTTTGATGAACTTCTGGGGCATGTATTTCTGGAGCCGCGCGCCGATATACATACCCGCAAACCCGCCTATCCCGAAGAGGAAGCCCAGCACCCAGTCCGGTGATGTCGAGAGCCCTCCTGTTGCGGGCAGTACACTGTAAAAGAAGACCCCGACGATCGAGGTAAGGAACGTGCCGAGCAACGCCGCGCCCGCCACCGTGTAGACCGGCAAATGGAACACGGCCACGCAGAACGGTGCAATGATCGCGCCGCCGCCGATACCGTAGGTCCCACCGATGATACCCACCACAAAAGCAAGCAGAAACATGGCCGGCACGCTGAACCGGAAGGATTCGCCCCAGAACTCGTACTCAATGATCTTCAGATTGAAGGTGATGGTCTTGACCACCGCTTCCGGGGGCAGCCCTGCCTCGGCCCGGGATTTACGTTGTTGCTTCATGAGCGCAGCCCGTTCCGAAAACTTTTTATCCAATTCGCTCAGTTTTGCTTTGCTTGCCTGCGCTCTCCCGGTGAGCTCATACAGAAGCCTGCTCCCGATGTAGAGAAGCACGAGACCGACAAAGAGCTTGAACGTCCGCGGATCCGGGAGGTAGAAGACCCGGAGGTAGTAACCGATGAACACGCCTGGAAGGGTTCCGACGCTCACCACCCAGGTGAGTGGCCACGCCATGCGGCCTTCCTTGAAATACCGGTATACTCCGCTGGGAATCGCTACGATGTTGTATACAAAGTTGGTTGAACTGACTGCAGGACTGGTAAAGCCAAGAACGCTCATTTGAAAGGGGAGGAGAATAAAAGCCCCGGATACGCCCGCCATGGAGGTAAAGGTAGAGACCACAAGCGCTACCAGAGGCGGGAGAAATACCCATGTTTTCACGCCGGACAGGGGAAATAACATGTAAAGGAAGTCCATGGGATGCGAGTATAGCATAAAAATCCGGCGGGAAAAATGAAAATGTCCGCTCCGCCTGTTCTATCCAAAAGAACGTAGTTCTACTCCGCAGTATTATAAGCGTTATAAATTATAATTAGTGTTTGACGTGTCATCTGTTTTTGCTATAATTGAAATTAAGAAGAGATGAAAGGCAGGGAGTATGAGTAAGACATTATTATCAGAAGAAAAGAGCGGATATCCTGATGGGATGCCCGAGGAAATATTAGAGGACCTGGCTGACGAGTTCGCTGAGGACGAAGAGGAAGAAGAACCCTCTCCGGCCGAGGTCGCCGAGGTTGCCGAAGAGGTAGCGGTTGCAGGCGCTGACCTTGTCGACACGTATCTCAAATCCGTGGGCAGATTCCCCATGCTTAAGATCGAAGAGGAGCAGGAATACGTTCGTACGCTTGAGGGAGGCAAGGCTGTGCTTAAAGAGATCGCCTTGAGTTCTCCGCTTGCGATCCCGAGGATCCTGGCGCTGGGCGCGAACATCAAACAGGGGTTCGTGAAGGCACAGGATGTGCTCCGTTTCCCCGGCGAGTGGAAAGACTCATACGAAGTGGAGTTCATGCGCCTCTACAACAGGCTTAAGAGGCAGGTGGCCAGGCGTGACATGGAGCGGGCGACGACCACGCTGAACGAGATGAGCCTTTCCTTCCGCGAGATCGAGAAGATGCTCAAGAAGCTCGCGGTATTGGGCAAGCAGGCAGAGCGCGGCATCACCGTCGAGATCGAGAAACTCGGGCTCGACGAGTCTACCCTCATGGATATGGTCAAACGCATCGATGCCGTGGAGGTAAAGGTAAAAGAGGCCAAAGACGTGCTGGTTCAGGCCAACATGCGGCTTGTGGTCTCGATCGCGAAAAAATACGTGAACCGGGGCCTGACACTTCTCGACCTGATTCAGGAAGGCAATATCGGTCTCATGAAGGCATCGGACCGATATGAGTCGGGAAAGGGAACCAAGTTCAGCACGTATTCCACGTGGTGGATCAGACAGCGGATCACCCGCGCCATTCTGGACCAGGCGCGCACCATTCGACTGCCCGTGCACCTGATTGAGGAAAGCACGCGCATCAGCCGTATCTTTGCCAAGTTTATGCGTGAGAAGGGCAGGGAACCTTCTCCCGAGGAAGTGTCGAAGATTATGGGTCTCTCGGTAGTGCGGGTAAACGAGATCCTGCGGGCGATCCAGGAACCGGTATCCCTGGAAACGCCGATCCTCTCGGAAGAGAAAGAGCTCAAGGACGTGATCATCGACGAGAAAGCCATCTCGCCCTTCAAAACGCTCGAGAACAACGAGGCCTCAAGCCGCATCGAGCAGGTGCTCTCCTCGCTCACCGAGCGGGAGGAAAAGATTATCAGGATGCGGTTTGGCATCGGAGTCAACAGCGAACACACCCTTGAAGAGGTAGGCAAGTTCTTTAATCTCACGCGAGAGAGGATCAGGCAGATCGAGATCAAGGCGCTCAAGAAATTGCGTCATCCTGCGCGGAGCAAGATGTTGCGGGAGTATGTGTGACGAGGACTATTTTCAGGGGAATGAAACAAAGGGCGCGAATACGTATTCGCGCCCTTTGTTTTTTTGGTCTGATTTTTGTTTGATCACGGGATAGCAACGCTCTGGTCCTACCCCGGTTTGTTCAGCGCGAGGAATACTCAGTCGTTGGTGCTCGGGATGAACTCGATGTCGGCGATGATGCGCGCGGCTTCATCCAGGGACGGATGAATGTGCTCGGGATCGCTGACATAGGCTACCATGACTGCCCGTGTTTTGTCCACGAGAAACCAGATGCGCCAATGGGTCGTTTCTTCCTTGACGTCGTACGTATAATCCAGGGCCGCTATCCCCATGTCCCCCCGGTCTTCCACTTTCACTGCTTCACGAGGGAAGGGCACATCACGCTCCTCCAAGGTGTCTTCGAGGAGTACGCGGGCGGCTTCCGCGGGTGATGCTTTTAACTCGTCCCGCTCGATAAACGAGAGTTGCACCATGCCGGGCCAGCCGTCCCTTTCCAGCAGTACAAAACCCATTTCTTCCCGTTCGGTCCACGCATCGGGAAGGAAAATATTTATCCACCGCTCGTATGTTACCTTTTTGCCCATGGCACGCATTGTATAGGACGGTGGCAGGGCAGTCAAATGAGTTTCGCAAATAGGGAGAAAAGAACTGTTTATATGTGCAACAGTCGTTTAAGCATATCCATAACGGCATCGGCTGATAATTCCGGAGGATTCCGGCCGTTCAGCTGGATTTCCGGTTTATCGGGCGGTTCATAGGTCGCCTGGATTCCGGGGACCGTGCCTGTTTTGCCGGCCAGTGCGCGGCCATATATCCCTTTGGGGTCCCGATTCATGCACGTCTCAAGAGGGCAGGTTACATATGCTTCCACGAAGCGGGGAATAAGTGTACGCGCATACTCCCGGTAGACCCGCTTGTTCGCTGTTGCATCGAAGATCACCGGCATGCCGCTCCTGGTGATCAAGCCGCCGATCAGTGCCAATGCCCGATAAAAGGCATCGCGCTCCTTCTGGTCATAGGTTGGAACAGGGGTGAGTATCTTTCTCATTTCGTCCGACTCAAGAACGACGACCGAAACTCCTGTCCGCGCCAGTTTTTTCACCAGCTCCCGGGTTATGGAACTTTTGCCCGAAGCCGGGATGCCGGTAATCCATATGGCGAACCCCTGTTCGGTATTCATGAGAGATACCTGTTCGCATCCCGTGGATCGAACCGATCGGCAGCGAGAACATTCCGGATAAAATTGAATATGGTCCGGCGTGTCCGCACGGGCAGGTGCGGATACCAGACAGGGCTTGCGATCACCAGCCCGCGCCAGGCAAAGAACGGCGCTGCGACCTCGAGCATTTCCTGGTCATTCGTCCTGGAGAGGTAGTTGTCCCAGAAGGACATGAACATTTTTTCAAAAGGTCCGTCAAGCTTTCCCGAGCTCATGAGCGAGGAAAAAAGATAGTTTATGCTCAGGCAGGTGGTGTCATCCGCCGGTTCTCCCCATTCCCCGCGTGAGCGATCGAGGAGCGTGAAGTCCGTGCCATCCCGGAACAGGATGTTATAGGGGTGAAAATCGCCGTGCACCCGGCAGAGGCGGTGCGTGCGATGCTTGATGCGCCAGCGCCATTCGATACAGGCCAGCTCTATCTTTTTAAGGAGCGGTTGGTCGATGAACTCAAAGGAGGGAGGGTAGTTGTCGATCAGGCCCATGATGCACTCGCCGTGGCCCAGGAGATCACGGATCCTTCTGGTATAGAGTCCGGGCGAATCGAGTTTTGCGGAGTGGATCTCGACAAGGTAATCAGAGAGAGCCAGGGTCCTTGCAATATCCCCGTCCGTGACGGCACGTGACTTCCTTATCCGTTCGAGGTCTTTGAAATATCCATTCCCCTGCACAAAGTCCGTCAGCAAAAAAAATTCCTGGGCCTTGCCTGTGGAGAGCATGGCTCCCGACCCCCAAAAAGCCCCGCTGTCGATGGAGCGCACGTGGCGCGGGAGGTTGTTGAATGCCGAGTGCTCCCACAGGATAGCCTGGGCGCGGTCTGAGAAGTGGTCATGGCCGAAGGACGATGGCGTCATGGTCTCGAGCACGGCCTTCTTCCGCTCCCCGGAGACCTCGTAATCCAGAAACAGGGGCGAACCGTATCCAAAGGCCTTGAGGTCATCGACGGATTCCTGTTTTCCCTCGGTGGTCATGGAGAGCACGCGTACGGGTTTACTATACAGGGACTCAAGATACGCAGTGACCGCTTGTAGGGTGATCCGGGGCATGTTATCCTCGAGAAAAGACCATGGGCGCACGGCATGATGGCTGTACATTCATGAGTATCGTTGATTACTATTGTAGCATGATTTTTTCGGCCGCACGGGGCTGGAACGGGACTTTTTTCGCGACACCTGGCTATTAAGATGGATGCTGAATTGGAGAGGGCAGGGTGTTTGCTAACAATCCGCTCCGACACGGCGCAGGCCCGGGACATCGATCGGAAGCGGTTCTCCGGGATCGAATATCTCGTTCCCGAATCGGATGCGATAGGTGCGGCCGGGAACCCTTTTGCTGTAGGTGATGATAAGGCGACCGATGGTCTGCTTCACGTCCTGGGTGGGTATTCCGTTCAGCAAGGCCACGGGGCCGGGGAAGTCTTGAGGCATGAAAAGGTGATAGCCATGCGAGGCGAGCGACATGAGCACATTATTTTCACCATTATCGCGGCCGACTACGATCTTGACCCCCGCATCGATCCGGTAATGGCGGCCCACGGTCAGGAGCCGGATATCGTTGGGATTGATGGCTTTGTTGTCTTCGAACAGGTCGCGCAGTTTAGCCGAGAAGTTCTTGTCGGTGAGCAGGCATCCGCCTGCAGGGGTAGAGTACCCGTTGATGCCGTAGCGTTCGGCAAGCCGAAGCTGGACGGTCCGCGAACGGCCGCTGATGCCGAGAAGCTTCTCCCGGTCTATTGCGCCGTTCAGCTCACCCCGGGTGGGCGGGAGGAGCTTGGCCGATAGGGGTCGGAGGACCATGCCCCGCATATCCGCATCGCGCTCGATCACCGGGAAGGTGTCGCGGCGCTGGGACATGGGCCGCTGCCCAAGGACCTCGCCGGTGACAACGAACGGCGAGTTCAGTTCCTCCATCACGGTCTTTGCTTTCTTGAGCATGAATATCTTGCAGTCGATGCAAGGGTTCACATTTTTGCCATAGCCATGTACGGGCTTGCGGACCATCTCGATATAGTCCTGCCCCATGTCGAAGATCCGGAGTTCGATGCCGATGGCCTTTGAAACCCTGGCCGCATGGGTCTCCTGTTCCCGTCCATAGCTTTTGGAAAAGCAGGAGCTGCAGTAGAGCCCGATGAGGTCGAAGCCCTGCTCCATGACGAGCTTTGCCGCAAGGACGCTGTCGAGTCCCCCTGAAATGAGAGCGACCGCTTTTTTATTCAAACCCGATTACCCCCCGCCTGTAACGACCCCGTATTATAAATCTCCGGACGTGGATTTTGCAATAGAGAAGAACGATCTATCCGCACAAATAAAACAGCGGGTTCGTTCCGGGGTCTGGGGAAGGATCAAACCGGGGTGCACGGGGGAAGGCGTTTTTTGGCCGCTTCGAGATCATTTGCCACAGCGATCGGGAAAGCCTAAAATCTGTACGTCAAAGTCATACCCATCCCGCCATCACTTATTATCGGAGTAAAACTGAGATCGCTTTTTTTGACGTTCCGGTGGGAAGCCACAATTGCTTTTCCCGTGAAATATCCGATCGCCGCGGCGAGAAAGGCATCGGACGGCCAATGGGCATTGTGCGAGACACGGTTGAGAGCTGTGATCGCCGCGATGCCGTAGGCAAGCGGCGGAACAATTATGTTGTCGTATTCGGAAGCAATGACCGCAGCGACCGCGAAGGCTGACGACGCATGACCTGACGGGAGCGAGGAGTTTGAGCTCGTACCGTGAAGGCTGGGGCCGTCAAAGGTGTGGGGAGGGTCGCCGGTATACGGCCGATGCCGGTGTGTCGTGTATTTGATGGTCTGTACAAAAACACCGGTCAGAACAAAACTTTCAACGGAGAGCAAAACGGTCTTGCGCATTTTCCCGTCATCGGCAACATGCCCATACAGATACATCCCGCCGAGGATCACCGGAGTAAATTTCCCGTGGCCGAAATCAGTGATCACGTCGCCGATATTGTTCGTTGTCGTCGTCTTGTGATCCTGTACCCATTTCATAATTTTCGAGTCATTTTCGTACAGGCCGACGGCCGCGCCGGTAACGAGCGTTGCCGTGATCCAATCCGCAGTATCCCAACGGGCAGGGGAGGTGACCATGCTCTTGAAGTCCGTTCCATATCCCTTGAAATAGTCTTTATTGAATTCAACAGGCGCTTCATTCGATGCGGCTTGTTCTTCCCGGACTTTTGGAGTCGTCACCGTCATTGATGACCCGAACTCATCAGCAGAGGCAACACCGGGGAACGTAAACGAAATTATGAGAAAACAGAGGATACTTGTTTTTAAAAAAAAAGACTTGGACATGGTGCGACGCTCCTGTACAGGCATATTTTGAGTCCGCATCATACCATAAATCCCGGCAATACAGTGCATAATCTTGAGAGGGGAAGGGGGAGAATACTAAGGATTAAGGATAAGAATTATCAGGTGAACGAGGGGAATATGGCACGTTCCGACGTATTAACGTTTTGCCGGTTCCGTGCCGTGAAGCCTGTCCGTGAAAGGCATGCATGAAAAAGGGGGCTCTGGAAAGCCCTTTGCAAGGATTATTTGGATCGGTTTCTCAGCAGGTTCTATTTTTCAGGGGAACGGGTTGCACCTTCCTGTCCCGTTCCGCTCCGCATCTGACCCTGACCGCCTCCCCTCCCTGACCCGCCGACACCCATGCCACCTTTGGCGGGATTGCCGTGAGCGCCGCCGATCATGCCGCGCATCTCGCGCATGAACTCGTGCTGGAAGACAACGTACCGCGCCTGCTGTTCGGTCGTGAGAATATTTTTCAGTTGGTTCATCTCGCTCTTGGTCAGTTCATACATGGCAAGATGGTTCTTCTCAAGTTTTTCGAGGTAGGTCTTGATCATCGATTCGTCCGGTTTTGGCGACCTGACGGCAAACCGCAAGATATTTATCGTGCCTGTCTGCTCCAGATGGATTCCCCTGCGCTGCCGATCGATGGCGCTGAGAAGCGAGGACAGCTTTGCGCTGGTATTTGCGTCAAGCTTCAGCGCTTCAGTGAGGCGCCAGATCCTGACGGCATCTATCTTCTTTCTGATCTCTTCCCGTTTCTCCTCTGACAGTGGTCCACTCAGTCCCGGCTTTACGGAATTCTGAACACCCGCGACAGCAGTGTTCTGACCGTCGGGTTGTGTTGATGTGGGCTTCTGCTGGCCAAAAGCGGACATGGCGACCGAGATCAGCAGCGCAGACATGAGACAAATTTTCACTGCATGCATGGTTATCCCTCCTGTCTAACTTGCTCAAGCATTTTGGAAAGCCGTTTAATTTCGCCCGCATTCAAAGCTTCAAGCTCCTCATAAATATCAACATCCCTGCCGTTCCCGAGTACCGGTTCGGCCTCCTGAGCAATAGATGCCAGTTCACTGCCTGCCCAGGAATCGATCGTGCTGAGTTCGTTATTGTCAAGGTCGGCAACACTGACGGACCCGGTGGCCGCTGTTTCATCGGCAAATTCATTTCCCTGCGATTGGGGCATCTCCATCCTGTTCTGCAGGGGCATGACGAAGAACCACGATATGATGAGAACTGTCCCCATCGTTGCTGCTGCCCACGTCCAGCGCGGAAGGGTCATTCGGCTCAAAAGCCAGGAGAGGTCAAAGGTTTTCCTTTTCGTTTGGCTCTTCTGAACAGCCTGGGATACACGGTCAGGCATTGCGGCCCAAAACGCTTCACCGGGATCAGGCACTGTTTCTTCCGCCATCATGCTCAGCAGGGCAAGCTCGGTGCGGCAATCGTCGCAGGACGCGAGATGGCTCACGACCGTAAGCTTCTCCAACGGGTCAAGCACCTGTTCCCGGTATGCGGGAAGTAATTCTTTTATGGTTTCGTCATTGCACATGGTAATTTCCTCTGCCCCTGACTCCTGACTACTGACCCCTGTCTTTTTCTCCCATCATCGCCTTCAACTTTTGTACGCCATGATGATAATTTGCCTTGGCTGTTCCGAGCGAGCATTGCATGATCTTCGCGATCTCCTCGAACTTCCGGCTTTCCTGCACCCTGAGCATGACCGTCATGCGCTGTTTTTCCGGAAGCCCCGCGAGCGCCTGCCGGAGCAGAAGCCTGCTCTCTTTCTGGATCAGCGCATCAAGCGTGCGAGGGTCCCGTCTGATGATCACATCATCGATCGGGACATGTTCGGCCTTTGACCGGTCGCGGTAGACATTCTTGGCAAGGTTGATCGCGATCTGGTAAAGCCATGTCTTGAAACTTGATCGCCGCTCGAAGGAGCCGAGTCCGGTGAAGGCCCTAACCATGGTTTTTTGCAGCAGGTCAGATGCGTCGTCACGGTTGCTGACCATGCGGTAGAGCAGGGAGTAGAGTGGTCTCTGATATTTTATAACCAGCTCATTGAACGCCTCGCGCTCACCCGCTATGGTTCTATTGATCAGGTCAAGGTCTTCATCCATAAGAATAAGCGCGTCGTGCCCTGTTTATAAGACCCCAAATGCGGGAAAAGGTTGAATAGAAAACGTAACTATTCAGCAAAATACGTGACTGCTGAAGTCAAAATATTATCCGCAGATTACGCAGATTTCACAGATTAAATAGAATTTGAATTATGTTTATAAAAATCTGCGCCCATCTGTGAAATCTGCGGATAAAAGGGTTTTTCTCTGGTGTAACACCTTTCAAAGTCAAAAAGACCTACTTCTCGTATGGGTGCAGCTTCCTCTTTCATACATCCAGTTTCGATGGCGCAGGTTCCGCGTCCTTGACATTCCGGTGCAGGCAGACGCGGTTCCTGCCCAACCGTTTCGCATGGTACAAAGCATTGTCCGCCAGGGTCACCAGGTCGGCCTTGTTCTTAGTGTCCTCGGGAAAGCTGCTGACGCCGATGCTCAGGGTAAGCATCAGGTCGTTGCTGCCCACCCGGGCCGCCACGGTCTTTTCAATGAGTTTCCGGACGCGTTCCGCCATCTGCTCCGCTCCCTTGATATTGGTATCGACCATGCCGATGGCGAACTCCTCGCCTCCATAACGCGCTACAAAGTCCGAGCCGCGGCCGGTATCCTCGAGCACTTTTGCCACCGCCTTGAGCGCGATGTCTCCCACGGGATGGCCATACGCGTCATTGACGTTCTTGAACTTATCGATATCCATCAGCAGGATCGAGAAGGGACGAACGTCGCGATCGATGCGGCGGTATTCCTCGGAAAGCTTTTCCATGAACGTCCGGTGGTTCAGCAGCCCGGTGAGGCCGTCGGTCCTGGCCAGGTCCCCGATCCTCTGGTACAGGAGAGAATTATACGCAACCATGGAGATCTGGTTCATGAGCGTGTCGAGCAGGGGGCCGCGGTGATAATCCGTGAACGCGTCGGTCTTGAGGGAGGAGAAAAAGAATACGCCGATGCAGTCGTCCTTGGCGATCAGCAGTCTCCCGTACAAGGACTTGATCGGTTTTTGCAGTTCTTTGAACGGGAAGAGTCCGATGTCCCTGCCCCGGTCGCCGAGGTCCGGAGCATAGTGGCTGATGATGCCGCCTTCCTGCCAGTGTTTCTGCATGGAGGTCGCGAGGGCACTGTCTTCAAAGGGGAAGGCAGTGTTGATCAGTTTGGCGTCATAACCGTGGAGCGCAATGAACAGAAGGTACGGTTTGCCTTCCTCTTCGGTTTTCAGGACGCATGCGCAGAAGTCAAAGGGCACCAGCTGCTGGATCCGGGGGATCACCTTGTCCATGATCTCGCCGAACCTGAGACTGCTGTTCAGGTCGGAGCTGATCTCATGCAGTGTGCGAAAGTGATCGGCACGGGACCTCAGCTTGAGCGACAGCTGGATCTTTTCGATGATCTGGATAAAAAAGGTCTCGAAGTAGCCAAAGATGTCCTGGTCCTCGAGAGAAAAGGCCCCCGGCTCCAGGCTGTCCACTGCAATAACGCCGATCGTGTTCCCGTCATGGACCACGGGGATGGCAAGGAAGGTCTTGATCGGCACGTTCCGAACATCGTGCCGGTAGTAGCCGAGGTTGGCGATGGGCGTGCCCATGCCCGAGATGTCGGATATATACTGACGCTGCTTCTGCTCAGCGCAGACGTCGATGTAGGTCTTGCCCCGCAGTTCCGTGCCCACCGGCAGAATCGCATGGTCGCTTTCCGACTTGATCGCGCGCAGTACAAAGACCTCGCCGCGTTCTTTCAGAAAGAGTGCATAGGAGTGGGCGGGCACGAAATGGGCGATCATGTCGATGAGCCCGTTAAAGGTGGACTCGCGCTCCAGAGCGGCGCTCACCGCGGCTGTCTGCCTGCCCATAAGCGATTCGAGGGTGTTTGTCTCCGCAAGGGGGTCGAGAGCGTCCGCATGGGCGATCAACCGTTCATGGGCGTCCTTGAGTTGTGCAGTCTCCTGACGGGTACGGTGCATGATATGAGCGATGGCAATGGACAGACCGGACAAGGATGCGCCGAAACCCGCATACACGGGCCATCGCTCCGGCTGCCACTGGCCTGAAAGAAAGAGATTGGATGATTCGATCCCGAGGATCAGGCAGATCGTTCCGTACGTCTGGATCAGAGGAGCAAATGCCGCGATCATGACGGCGAAGAGGAAATAAGCGGGCCACAGCGGGGAGTGCGAACCGCCCGTGATCTGCACAAAGAAATTCAGCAGGACAACGGCGAGGACGATGAAGGGGAAGAAATTCAAACGTGCATCGGAAAAAAAGGACTCATAGGAAACGGTCAGGACGAGTACGATATATCCCGTCAGCCAGATTGCCAGGTGCAGGTTTGACGGTTCCGGCACGAGAAAGAATCCCAAGCCGGAAGAGAGGGTGTAGAGGACCAACCCGGCGAGGATGATTTTATTCAAATCTTTCTTCTCCTGTTCATCTCTTCTTCCACATATTTGCGATAGAGGACGTCCCACTCACGGCTGCCTTCGGGGACCTTGCGCGACAGCGACTGGATGGTGCGCCGCGCCGCCTCGTCCGCGTCGTCCTCGAACTTGAGCTCATCGGCTATGGTCCGCTTGATCTCGCGGAGCATGCGCTCCTCGGTCAGGAGCACATCGACGTTCCTGTTCCGGATCAGCATGTCCTGGATCAGGTGGGAGATGTGGTAAATTCTGTCTTCGCTCAAGCGCATGGTGGTTGATTTTCTCCTCTGATGCGGTATGGCCCCTCACCCTAGCCCTCTCCCCGGAGGGGCGAGGGGGACTTGTTACTTCCTCTCCCCCAAGGGGAGAGGATTGAGGTGAGGGGGCGTCACAAAACGATCCCGCGTTCCTTCGCGAGTTTCTGCCTGGTCATATCGAACACCTTGCGGTAATCCATATTTTCCCGGGCGATCTCGTCAGCATGCGCGGCAAGGAGCTTCTCCACGTCCTTGTTCAGGGCTTCTTCCGCCATCATGTCCGCGGTGATCACCTCCGCGATCTTCTCGGCGATCGCTTTTTTGGGCACCTCATACTCCACCAGTCCCTTGCTCTCAAGGTTCGCGGCGATCGCATCGGAGATGTGTTTGATCATTTCTTTGGGAAGACGCATAGGGACTCCTTGCGGGGCATTATAACAGAAAAGGGGGGAAAGTGGAGAGGAAAATGCGGGAGGAAAGTGCAGGATGCAGGGGAAAAGAGGGAGACGATTATCGGATGTCTCTCTCTGTTGTTCTTTCATGAGAAAGAAACAATGGTTATGACTTGTTGCGGAGGATCATCGCACTGATCTCGTTGAGCATAATAAATTATCCTCTCCCCACGGGGGAGAGGATAAAGGTGAGGGGGCGTTTCAGGCGAAACCTTCCTAATCTCAGCCCATTCTCGATAACCGGGAATGGGCTGTTTTATTTCCATCAAACAGCAGCAACCTCCTGCCAAAAATTCTTTTGCAAAAAGATCACCTCTGTGATAAAGTATTTGAAATCTCTGAAAACACGGCAGATTTATTGAAGTAACGGGCGAAGACGTCTTATTTTTCAGCCTTTCATAAGACTCGCCTGTATGTGTTCATCATGCATATGGACGAGCGGAGGGAAAGTAATGTTTATTCCCGGGCACCAGGGTAAGTTCATCGGGATGAAGATCGGAGGATCGATTATGGACCCCATCATGTGTCCGTTCTGCGGAGGGACCAATCTTTTTCAGGAGGACGACCTCGGTCTTGAAATGGACCTTGAATCCTGGACCGTTCACCATTGGGAGTGCCTGGACTGTTCTCAGTCTTTCGATAAGATAGAGATACTTCCCGCGTCGAACAAGTTCGAGGAGATCAATGAGAGCACCATCCACTGAAACGGGGCCTCACCAATCGGCAGAGGCGGCGTTCCCGTCGGACCGGCCTACGATCGCCATGATCGACATGGATGCTCTTGACCACAATTTCAGGGAAGTTGTCCGTCGCTCGGAGGGGCAGCAGGTTTTGGCCGTGGTCAAGGCCAGGGCCTATGGACATGGGGCCGTGGAGGTTTCAAAGCGCCTCCTGAAGCTTGGCGCGGATATGCTTGGCGTTGCCCTGGTCGAAGAGGGCAGGGAACTCCGCGATGCAGGCATTCATGCGCCGATCCTGGTCATGGGCGCGACGTTTCCGGAACAGGCCGAGGCGATGGTGTCGCTGAAACTGACGCCGGTGATCTTCAATCTTTCTGTTGCGCAAGCGCTGTCAGAGGCGGCGCGCAGCCGCAGGACAACGGTCGACATTCATGTAAAGATCGATACGGGTATGGGCAGGATCGGCATTGCCCCCGAGGACGCTCCGGAGTTTATTGCCGCGCTCCAGAAACTTGGTTCCGTTTCGGTACAGGGGCTGATGACCCACTTTGCCGATGCGGATCTGCGGGACAAACAGTTCGCTTCACGCCAGATGGACCGCTTCGAATCGCTTCTGAACGCACTGGAAGCAAAAAAGATCGACGTGCCGATGCGCCACGCGGCAAACAGCGCCGCGGTGCTCGATTTTCATCGAGCGTTCTTCACCATGGTCAGGCCCGGGCTGATGCTGTACGGCTACAACCCCCTTGAGGAGAGAGCGACCGGGGCAGACCTTCGGAAGGTGATGTCGCTGGTGACCCGCATCGCGTTTCTCAAGAAGGTCCCCGCAGGGGTGCCGATCAGTTACGGCCGCACGTTCACGACGAAACGGGAAAGCATCATCGCGACCCTGCCGATCGGATATGCCGATGGGTATTGCCGCGGTCTTTCGAACAAGGGTACGGCGCTGGTCCGCGGCATGCGTGTCCCGGTGGTCGGCAGGGTGTGCATGGACATGTGCATGATCGACGTGACGGACGTCCCTGCTGTACGCGAAGGCGACGACGTCGTGTTGATCGGCAGTCAGGGCAGTGAACGGATCACGGCGGACGATATTGCCGCGATGGTTGGAACGATCGCATACGAGGTGCTCTGTGGAATCAGCAGCCGCGTCCCCCGGATATATCAATAGGGTCCTTGAGTCGGTGGCCCGCAGGACGTCGGGCTTTCTCGCCGAGGTCGGCAGTGTGCTCATCTTCCTCGGCCAGACGCTTCGCTGGACCTTCAGCCGCCCCTTTTATGCGAAGAGCGTGCTGAAACAGATGGAGCAGATAGGGTTCAACTCCATACCGGTGGTGATCACCACGGCGCTCTCGACCGGCATGGTGCTTGCGCTTCAGAGCTATACGGGGTTCAAGCGGTTCGGCGCTGAGACGCTCATCGGCACCGTCGTGTCGCTGTCCATGACCAGGGAACTCGGGCCGGTGCTGACGGGCCTCATGGTGGCAGGCAGGGCGGGGGCCGCGATGGCCGCGGAACTGGGTACGATGCGGGTCACCGAGCAGATCGACGCCCTCTCGACGCTGGCGACGAACCCGATGAAGTACCTCGTGGTGCCCCGGTTCATTGCAAGCACGGTGATGATGTTCTTCCTTACGATCCTCGGAATGATCGTCGGCATCACCGGCGGCTATTTCGTGGGAGTGAAGGTGCTCGGGACAAACCCCGTCACTTATATCAACAACAGCATCGACTTCGCCGAGGTCACGGACATCTGGTATGGCCTGATCAAGGCCCTCGTGTTCGGCGCAGTTGTCGGATTGATCGGCTGTTATAAGGGATTTCATACCGAAGGCGGAGCAGAGGGGGTGGGAAAGGCGACCACCGGCGCTGTCGTGGTCTCGTGTATGCTGATCCTTATCCTTGATTATTTCCTTTCTGCGCTGTTATGGTGACGCCATGGCGATGATCGAGATCATCGACTTGCACAAGAGTTTCGGCAAACTCACCGTGCTTAATGGAGTGAACCTCACCGTCGAAAAGGGCGAGAGTATGACCGTGATCGGCGGCAGCGGCAGCGGCAAGAGCGTGCTGATCAAGCATGTCATCGGGCTGCTGTTCCCGGACAAGGGCAGGGTCGTCGTTGACGGCCAGGTCATGAACGATCTCGATGAGTTCGGCTTGAACGAGCTGAGGAAAAAATTCGGGATGCTGTTCCAGATGGCGGCGCTGTTTGATTCCCTCACGGTCTGGGAGAACGTGGGGTTCTCTCTCAAACAGCATACGAAGCTCTCCGACAAGGAGATCCGGGAGGTCGCGACGCAAAAGCTTGCCCTCGTCGGGTTGAAGGATGTCGAGGACAAGATGCCGTCAGAGCTTTCCGGCGGCATGAAAAAGCGGGTGGGGCTCGCCCGGGCGATCGCCATGGACCCGGCCATCATCCTGTACGATGAGCCCACGACGGGACTGGACCCGATCGCGGCAGACGCCATCAACGACCTGATCGTGGACCTTCGGAAAAAGCTTGGCGTGACGTCCGTGTCCATTACGCACGATATGCACAGCGCCTACAAGATCTCGGACCGGATCGCCATGCTGTACAAAGGCGAGATACTTGAGATCGCCACACCGGACCAGATCAGGAACACCGAGAACCCCATTGTTCGGCAGTTCATTACCGGCAGCGCAGTGGGGCCGATAACGGCGGAATGATTCCAATGCGGAGTGCGGAGTGCGGAATAATTCAAGTGTGGAATGCGGAGTGCGGAATGCGGAATAATAATCATAATAAAAAATTTGTTTGTCTTTGCCTTTTAAACTCCGCATTCCGCACTCGCCACTCCGCACTAGCACGCTCCGCACTAATAAAGGGGCTTCCATGAACAAACTGAGCGCAGAGGCAAAGGTGGGTTTGCTGGTCATTGTTGGATCGATACTTCTTCTGTATATGACCTTTGCGGTAGGCAAATACCAGTTCGGCGAAAAAGAAGGGTATACCCTGCAGGCGGCATTTGACTCCGTGGCAGGACTCGATACCAAGTCATCGGTACGAATGGCCGGGGTGAAAATCGGATTGGTCGAAAAAGTGGAACTCGAGGACAATCGTGCCAAGGTGACGGTACGGATCCAGCCGGAGGTGAAGATACCGCGGGGGACAGAGGCCATGATCAAGACCATGGGCCTTCTCGGCGAGAAGTATGTGGAATTCGTGCCCATCAAGAACGGCAAGCCCGGACAGGCCTCGCCTGACAGCACCTCCGATTATCAGGATGGCGAGCGGGTACAGGCAACGGTATCGCCGAGCGACGTGGACAAGCTCATTAACCAGCTTTCGTCTATTTCCGATGACATTAAACAGGTGACGGCGTCGCTCAGCCAGGTCTTCGGGACCGAGCGTGGCGCCCGGTCCATGGAAGATATGCTGAATGACCTGCGTCAGACCACGGCGAATATCAAGGATTTTTCCACTACGCTCCAGAGCGACGGCAGTGAAATGGTGATGAGGCTGAACGAACTGGTCGCCAGCCTCAACGGCGTCGTAGGCGAGAACCGCGACAACATCAAGGTGACGATGGAGAACATCAAAGAAGCGTCGAAGAGCGCCGAACTGGCGCTGGCTTCCCTTGACAACGCCGCGCGGAAGATCGATCGCGGAGAGGGTACGATCGGCAAGCTGGTCAATGAGGAGGGCATGTACAACAACATCGACAGCGCGGCCAAGGGGATCAGCGATTATACCTCACGGATCGAGCGGATGAAGACGATTGTTGCGTTCCGGAGCGAATATATGTTCCCCGACGCCAAGAGCTATGTTACGCTGGAGATCAAACCCAGGATGGACCAATACTATATCCTCGAAATAACGTCCGATCCCTTCTCGAACTATAACCGGACGACGACCACCACCACGCCCGGCAGTACGATCGTGACGGAGACCTATGAAGACAAGTTCAAGTTCAGCCTTGAGTTCGCCAAACGCTGGGGCAACCTCGCGCTCCGTCTCGGTCTGATCGAGTCCACGGGCGGTGTCGGAGCGGATTATTTCGCGTTCAACGACCGGATCAAATTCAGCATTGATTCCTGGAACTTCAGCAGCAGGGAGCCCGGGAATGAGAAGGCCCACGTGAAGGCAACGGCCGGCGTCGGACTCGGCAAGACGGTCTTCGTGAACGCCGGCTATGATAACGCTCTCAACTCCAGGCGAGCGTCGGCATTCGTCGGGCTGGGACTGCGCTTTGACGATGAAGACCTGAAATATCTCATGGGAAGCGTGCCTATACCGAAGTGACGGAATTCGCAACGTGCAGAGCGCGAAGAGCAGAGCAGAGCAGAGAGACTCTACCCTTTGCGCCATGCTCTATGCCCCATGCGTCGTATCCTATACGCCATGCGCTCCGCGTATTCCCGTCTTTTCTTGACATTTGCCGGATAGTTACTTAGAATAACGCTCAGGACACTATGGCGAATAAAGTAATTACAAAAGCGGTTTTTCCCGCTGCCGGACTGGGGACCAGATTTTTACCGGCCACCAAAGCTTCTCCGAAAGAGATGATGCCGCTGGTGGACAAGCCGCTTATCCAGTATGTGGTGGAAGAGGCCGTGGCGTCCGGCATCGACGAGATCGTGTTGATCACCGGCCGGGGCAAACGGGCGATCGAGGACCATTTTGATGTAGCGTTCGAACTCGAGGAAGACCTCAAGGCAAAGGGCAAACATAAGCTGCTCTCCGAGATGCAGCTGATCGCCGATCTGGTGACGTTCTGTTATATACGGCAGAAAAAGGCGCTGGGTCTTGGACACGCGGTGCTGACCGCAAAACGCGTGATCGGCGACGAACCGTTCGCCGTATTGCTCGGCGATGATATCATTGATGCAAAGACGCCGGCGCTCAAGCAAATGATGAAAGTCTTTCAACGATATCCTGCCACGATCCTGGCGATCCAGAAGGTCCCGAAGTCGCAGACGCGGAACTACGGCATCATTGATGCGAAGAAGATCGAGGACGGAGTATACCTCGTGAAAGATCTGGTGGAGAAACCCTCTCCGAACGAGGCCCCCTCCGATCTCGCGATCATCGGCCGCTATATCCTCACCCCGGAAATTTTTACCGCTCTCGAACAAACAAAGCCGGGCAAGGGCGGCGAAATCCAACTGACGGATGGACTCAAGCGGCTTATGGGAAAGCAGCCGATCTACGCGTATGAATTCGAGGGAGTACGGCACGATGCAGGCGATAAGCTGGGATTTTTAAAGGCAACGGTCCAGTTTGGGCTGAAGAACCGGGAATTCGGCCATGAGTTCAGAAGTTATCTTCAGAAGCTGAAGCTGTGAGTCGAATTGACGAAGGACGAAGGACGAGAGACTAAGGACGAGAAACGAAAAAACGAAGGGCGACGGACGAGGGACGACGGACGAAAAAGCATCCATCGAGAAATACGGCGTCCATCTTCCATCGGAGTTAAAAAAACAGGAGGCCGGTTTGGCAAAGACTGAAACGAAAAGCATAGATCTCCAGCAATCAATAGAGATCCCCAAAAAGATACCGTTGCTCCCGATCAGGGATATCGTGGTCTTCCCGTATATGGTGCTTCCGCTTTTTGTGGGAAGAGAGATGTCCATCAAGGCCATCGAAGTGGCGCTTGAAGGGAACCGCATGATATTCCTGACCTCACAGAAGGATATTAATGTGGAGAACCCTTCGCCGTCGGACCTCTATTCCGTCGGCACGGTCGGCGTGATCATGCGGATGTTGAAGCTGCCGGACGGCCGCATCAAGATCCTTGTCCAGGGAGTTGCACGGGCGAAGACGGTGAAGTTCCTCATGAAGGAACCCTTTTATCAGGTCGAGATCAAGACGTTTCCCGATGTCCCGGTTTCGGTGAATCTCGAGACCGAGGCCCTGATGCGGAACGTGAAGGAGCAGATCGAACGCCTGGTTTCCTTCGGCAAGGTGATCCTTCCCGACATCATGGTGGTCATCGAGAATGTGGACGACCCCGGCAAACTCGCTGATCTGGCCATTGCGAACATGGGTCTCAAGGTGGAACAGGCCCAGGAGATTCTTGAGATCACCGATCCTCTTCAACGGATTAAGCGCATCAACGAGGCGCTCGGCAAGGAGATCGAGCTGCTTTCGATGCAGCAGAAGATCCAGGCCGATGTTCGCGGTGAAATCGACAAGACACAGCGCGAGTACTTTCTGCGGGAGCAGCTGAAGGCGATCCAGCGCGAGCTTGGCGAGACGGACGACCGGTCCGAGGACATGCGGGAACTGCGCGAGAAGATCAAAGAAGCCAAGATGCCGGAGAAGGCCGCGAAAGAGGCCGAGAAACAGCTTCGGAGGCTCGAGCGCATGCATCCCGATGCGGCCGAGGCCTCCATGACGCGTACCTACATCGAATGGCTGTCCGAGCTTCCCTGGAGCAAGTCTACGAAGGACAATCTCGATCTCAAAGCGGCGCACAAGGTACTCGAGGAAGACCACTATGATCTTGAGAAGGTGAAGGAGCGCATCATCGAATATCTCGCCGTTCGCAAGCTGAAAGAGAAGATGAAGGGACCGATCCTGTGCTTTGTCGGCCCTCCGGGCGTGGGCAAGACCTCCCTCGGAAAATCGATCGCGCGCGCCCTGGGCCGCGAGTTCGTGCGCATTTCGCTCGGCGGGGTACGCGATGAAGCCGAGATACGCGGCCACCGCAGGACCTACGTCGGCGCGCTTCCCGGCAGGATCATCCAGGGCATCAAGACCGCGGGAAACAACAACCCGGTCTTCATGCTCGACGAGATCGACAAGATCGGCGCCGACTTCCGGGGCGATCCGTCGGCGGCCCTGCTCGAAGTGCTCGACCCCGAACAGAACAATTCCTTCAGCGACCACTATATCGGCATGCCGTTCGATTTGTCGCGCGTGATGTTCATCACGACCGCGAACATGACCGACCCGATCCCCAGCCCGCTCAGGGACCGCATGGAGATCATCCGCCTTTCGGGTTACACGGAGCAGGAAAAGCTCGGCATCGCGAAGAGCTACCTGATCCCGAGGCAGTTGACGGAGCATGGGATCACGGATAAGCAGATCAGCATACCGGACAAGACGCTCCTCGATGTCATCGCGCAGTATACGCGTGAAGCCGGGGTGCGGAACCTCGAGCGTGAGATCGGACATCTTTGCCGCAAGATCGCACGGAAGGTCGCCGAAGGCGAAGAGGGACTGGTCACGATCACTCCGCAGAACCTGCATACGTATCTTGGCGTGCAGAGGTTCATGCCCGAGGTGGAGCGCGAGCAGGATGAGGTCGGCGTGGTGACCGGACTGGCCTGGACCGAGACGGGCGGCGATATCCTGTATATTGAAGCAACGACCATGCGCGGCAAAGGGCAGCTCACGCTCACCGGGCATTTGGGCGATGTGATGAAAGAGTCTGCCCATGCGGCGCTCACGTATGTTCGTTCCCGTGCCGAGAAGCTCGGCATCCAGCCCGACGTCTTCGCAAAGACGGATGTCCATATCCATGTGCCGGCAGGCGCGATCCCCAAGGACGGCCCGTCAGCCGGCGTGACCATGGCCACGGCCCTGGCATCGGTCTTTACGAATACACCGGTGCGGAAGGACATTGCCATGACCGGCGAGGTGACCCTCCGCGGCAGGGTCATGCCGATCGGCGGGCTCAAGGAAAAGACACTCGCCGCCCGCAGGGCAGGGATCAAGACCGTGATACTCCCGAAGGAGAACGAAAAGGACCTCGAGGATCTTCCGAAGTACCTGCGCAAGGACATGCATTTTATCTTCGCGACGATCGTGGACGATGTGCTCGCCGCAGCGCTCCGCAAGACGCTGCCCCGCAAGATCGCGAAGAAAAAAGTGACCGGCAGGGCCCGGGTCAAGCGCTGAAGGCAGAAACAGCGACGAGGGACGACGGACGAAGGGACGACGGACGAAGAGTCTTAATCGTCCATCGTCCATCGAGAATTACGGCGTCCATCCTTCATGGGAGTTCAAACTTCGTATCTCCATGGCAGAATGATAAAATGAAACTATCAAACCTGGGCGAATTCGGCCTGATACATGCCATTCAGCAGCTGTCTTCCAGGCGATCACCTGATACGACGATCGGCATGGGGGACGATGCCGCTGTTCTGAAACACGGTCCCGCGACACTTCTTCTGGCAACAACCGATATGCTGATCGAGGGTGTGCATTTTGACCTCTCCAGTACGGATTTTTATTCGCTTGGCTGGAAATCCGCCGCAATAAACTTGAGCGACATTGCGGCGATGGGGGGCGTGCCCCGGTTCTGTCTCACCTCGCTCGCGCTCCCGGCGCGCATTCCTGTTGAGGCAGTGATGGAATTTTACCAGGGGTTCAATGCGCTCTTACGGGTCCATAAGACGGTCCTTGTGGGCGGAGATACCTGCTCCTCAAAAGGTGGTCTTGTTATAAGCGTAACCGCTCTCGGGGAAGCGAAAAAAAGAACGGTTATCTCTCGCGCAGGGGCAAAGCGGGGAGATAGGATATTCGTTACCGGAACGCTTGGCGATTCGGGGGCTGGGCTGGAACTTCTGAAATCATTGGTCAGGAGTCAGGGGTCAGGGGTCAGGGGTCAGAGGTCAGGAGTCAGGAGTCGGAAGTCGGGGGTCAGCGGTAAAGACGTTAACTCCGCACTCCTCACGGAGCCTGCCCTCGAGCGAATTAATCGGGGGATCTCCGCACTTATTAAGCGTCATCTTCGACCAGTGCCTCGCGTGGAGTGGGGGAGGCGGATCGCGCTTTCCGGGTGCGCAAGTTCGATGATCGATGTCAGTGACGGTCTTTCTTCGGATCTGTCCCACCTCTGCGAGGAGAGCGGCGTAGGCGCTGTCCTCCGTTCCGATGCAATACCTCTTTCCCGATCGCTCCTGAGATCAGCAGACCACCTCAATAAACCGGCTCTTCACTATGCCTTGTCCGGCGGGGAGGACTATGAACTTCTGTTCACCGTGCCGTCGGCGCAGATGAAGAAATTGCAGGCGCTGCATATTCCCGTTACCGAGATCGGGATGATTATGACAGAAAAGAGAATGTATCTGGTGAACGCGGCGGGAAGAAAAACCGCTCTGAAGCCTTCAGGATATAATCATTTCAAAAAAAGGGTCAACACGTGCGCGAAACGCTCAACATCACCATTCTGAGAAGCATGCTCACATGAACTATATCAGGGACCGCATCAGAAGTCTGTTCCAGCTGAATGACCCGCCGAACATGCTTGCAACTGCTTTTGCCGTCGGGATTTTCATTGCATTTTCACCAACCATTGGATTGCATACGGCCAGCGTCTTTTTTTTTGCATGGATATTCCGTTTGAACAAACTGGTGGTCTTCACTGCGGCATTCGTGAATAATCCCTGGACCATGGTCCCTCTGTATGGATTTTGTCTGTGGTTCGGCATTATCATAACCGGGAGTACGATTGTTACGCCGGTCATCGCATGGCAGACACTCACCGTTTCCAGCGCGTATCATATTTTGAGGCCCTACCTGTGGCCCTTTGTTGCGGGGACGGTCGTGGCAGGGGTCATTGCGGCGATGGTGTCTTATTTCTTCATCTATTGGGCGGTGGTCCGCTATCGAAGGGAAAGGGATCGTGAAAAAACCTGTTGATCGATTGCTGCTTTCCGGGTGTGGACCGATTGTTCAGATCACGCTGTCTGTTGCTCATGCCAAAAGCCGATGGTTTGGCAGCGATGGATTATGATTGACAACGAGTATGCATGCTGTTCTTATAACATGGGGAAAGATCATGGCTCTTTGAAGCACGTGCTCATCTCTGTGGTCATTGTCAATTGGAACGGGAAGTATCTTCTGGGAGAATGTCTTGATTCGCTGCTTGCGCAGAGCGTCGGCGGGGTCGAGATCATCCTGGTTGACAACGGTTCACAGGATGGTTCTGCGGAGTATGTGCTGGAACGGTACCGTGACGTAAGGGTGGTCAGTCTGCCGGAGAACATTGGTTTTGCCGGAGGCAATAACGCCGGAATCCGGATCGCTTCCGGCAAGTATATTGCGCTTCTGAATAATGATACCAGGGTTGATCCTGAATGGATCCCAAACCTGCTGAAGGAAGCGGAGGCAGGCCCTGCTAACGTCGGTATGTGGGCCTCGAAGATACTTTCCTATGACAATCCCAATATCATTGACAACGTCGGGCTCCTTCTGTATCCGGATGGACTGGGGAGGGGAAAGGGGCGGATGGAGAAAGACGAAGGGCAATATGACCAAACGGGAGAGGCATTCTTTCCGAGCGGATGCGCGGGCCTCTACCGTCGGGAGATGCTGGACGAGGTCGGTCTGTTCGACGAAGAGTTTTTTGCGTATGCCGATGACGTCGATCTCGGTCTTCGCGCCAGACTGGCCGGGTGGCAATGCATCTATGTGCCTTCGGCGAAAGTGTATCACAAGTATTCTGCTTCATCATCCGCCCATTCTCCGTTCAAGGCGTTTCTGGTCGAGCGAAACCGGATATGGGTGCTGCTGAAATATTATCCAATGGAAATGATCCTGATCAGTCCCCTCGGGACGCTTACGCGACTTCTCTTCCATCTGTACGGCGCGCTGGCCGGCAAGGGGGCAAGCGGCAGATTTACGGAACAGCGGTCAATCTTTGACGCGATGGCGGTCCTGCTCAAGGCATGGTATTCGGCGCTCTCGGCGCTGCCGGGCATTATCAGGCAGCGGCGCGCGTTTTCAACAGTAAGAAAAATCGGCCGCCGCGAACTCTACCGCCTGTTTTGCAAGTTCCGTATATCGGCATACGAGATAGCGCTGAAAGAATAACGTATGAAAACATTGGTCATCGTACCTGCATACAATGAAGAAGCAAGCCTTCCCGGAGTGATCCGGGACCTCAGGGAGCATATTCCCTCAGCGGATGTGCTCGTGGTAAACGATGGGTCTTTCGACGATACCGCGAAGGTCGCGCGCAAATTAGAGGTTACGGTATTGGATCTGCCGTTCAACCTCGGTATCGGCGGCGCGGTCCAGGCAGGGTATCTGTACGCGGAACGGAATGCCTATGATATCGCGGTACAGTTCGACGGCGATGGGCAACATCTGGCCAGCGAGATAAAACGGTTGCTTGAGCCGCTTCAGGCGAATCGGGCGGATCTCGTAGTCGGATCGAGATTTATGAGCATTGGGGGATATAAGGCCCCTGTCTTCAGAAAGATGGGAATGGGGATATTCTCGTTCGTCCTTTCCCATATTCTGGGCATGACGGTGACGGACAGCACCTCCGGTTTCCGGGCAGCGAACCGGCGGGTAATTGAGTTCTTTGCCTATACCTACCCCGATGACTATCCCGAGGTCGAGGCACTGGTCCTCCTGCATAAGATCGGCCTGCGGATGGCGGAGGTTCCCGCCGCCATGCGGGAACGCACCGGCGGCAGGTCATCGATAACGCCAATACGCTCTATTTATTACATGACGAAAGTGCTCATGGCTATTTTTATCGATCTGATGAAAAAAGTGAGGTGAACCATGGACGTATTGAAAATAATGGCTATCGTGGGTTGCGGATCGGGTTTGCTCTTGATCGTTGAATTGATCAGGAGAGGGCGGTTAAAAGAAAAATATTCCCTGCTCTGGCTTTTCGCCGGCACGGTTCTGCTGGTCTTCGCTTCATCACGAGGGCTGCTGGAGTATGTATCGTCCCTGGTAGGCATCTATTACCCTCCCTCGTTTCTCTTTCTTCTGGCCTTTCTGTTCCTTTTGATGATAACCCTGCACTTTTCCTCGGTCATCTCGGGATTGTCCGAAAAGAACAAACAACTGGCCCAAGAGCTGGCACTATTGCGGCTGGAGATGGTGGAAGGCAAGGGCCGGACCATGGACAAGCATGATGCAAAGGATTAATGACCGGGAATATTCTTTACTTCAGCCAATATCCGTGCTACATTTTCGAGCAATAGTATAGAACGTAAGGGGGACGGTGGCAGCCATGCAGTTGTTAACGGAGAAAGTGAATATGTTTTTCGCAAGCAGGAGATTTACCCTGATCGCATCTTGCATCATTGCGGGTCTGATCCTGATCGCGTATTCCAATACCTTTACGGCAAGCTTTCATTTTGACGACAACCCCTCCATTGTGGAAAACGCATCCATCAAACGGATGACTTCTGATAATATCAGCATGCTGCTTGCCGGGGTTCGGCCTGTGGTTTACCTGAGTTTGATGCTCAATTATCAGCTCAACGGATTGAATGTCGTTGGTTGGCATGTTTTTAATATCTCGTTCCACATCGCAAACAGCATCTTCGTCTATCTGTTCATGTTCCGGACGCTGAACCTGCCGCTCCTGGAAAATAAATATCGGGAAAAGGCCAAACGGATGGCGTTGTTCGGCGCGCTCCTGTTTGCCGTGCATCCTATTCAGACCGAGGCGGTGACGTATATTATTACCCGTACGGAATTGCTGGCGACTTTCTTCTACCTTGCAACATTTCTTCTGTTCATTAAAGGTGCGCGGACGCAGAAGGTCTCCTACTATGTGGGAGCATTCTTTACCGCAGCCCTTTCCATGGGATCAAAGGAATGGGCGGTGACCTTGCCGGCGCTTCTGATGCTCTATGATTATCTGTTCATTGCCGAGGGCAAGTTTCGCGTTGTCGCTTCCCGATGGATGGTATATATAGCAGTTGCTGTCCCATGGGTGATTGTCTTGCGCAATCTTGACCTTTTTGCCGCGTCCAGTTCGGGTGCCGGTATCGGTTTTAATGTGGCAACAACGTCGGGCATCACGGCAAAAACCTACTGGCTTACCTCTCTTAATGTTATCTGGACCTATATCAGGCTCCTGTTCCTGCCCATCAAACAGAACCTTGATTATGATTATCGCATTGCCGGAACATTGTTTGAGTTCCCGACAATCCTGTCATTCATAGGACATATTGTTGTCGTGAGTGCGGCTTTCTGGCTTTACAAAAAGAAGGGATGGCTTTTGATCCCCTTTGGCGTGGCATGGTTCTATATCGGCCTGTCGCCTGTTCAGAGCTTCGTACCGATCATCGATGTCATCTTCGAGCATCGCGCGTACATGCCGTCAATCGGTTTTTTCATCGTGTTTGTCGTCGCGTATGAGGGTCTTTTTGAGTGGTGGGAGGCACGGCAACTGCTGAAAAAAAGTTCCCGGTTTGACGAAGAAATGGCATCTAAGACAGCTTCGTAATTTTTCTGCGGGGCATGTTCGTGCATAGAAAAGCCAGGGTTTTATTCGCGGTCCTTTCCCAGGTAAATGTCTTCGCCCTGAGAATCCCTGCCTCAATGAGCTTGATCCGTAAGGTCTTGTCCCTCAGAACAGATAAGATTCCCCTCGAAATATCAGAGGGATCATGCGGATCCACCAGAAGGGCCGCGCCTCCTGCAATTTCGATAAGCGGTTCTATCCGGGAACATACGACAGGCACGCCGCTCGCCATTGCTTCCAGGATGGGAAGTCCAAACCCTTCATGAAGAGAGGGGAAAATAAACACCTCCGCCCCTCGATAAAGGTAAGGGATATCCTCAAAAGGAAGCCAGCCAAGCAGGATGATGTTATTTTTTAAGCCTAACGCCGATATCAAGCCGGCTATCGTATCCCGCCCTTTGTCCCACGCGCCGGTCAATACCAGTTTTGTTCCCGGTATTTCCTTTACTATTTCTTTGAATGCCGCTAATAGCCTTGCATGGTTTTTATGGGGCAGCAATGCAGCGGCATAGAGGATATATCGTTCAGGCAAATTATATTTTGTCCTGATAAACGCCAGGTTATCACTGCCCAGGGGGAAGAACAGTTCATGGTTGACGGCCAGGTGTGCGACGGCTATTTTATCAGCAGCGATCTTATAGTATTTTATAACATCCTTCTTTACCTGCTCGGAGATCGTTATGATCCCCTGCGAAGTTTTAGCGCTTAGATAGATGATGGTCTTGAGAAAGAAGAGATAGAGACGGGAGAAATTCTCCGGCTGATTGACATGCTGAAGGTCGTAAATAACAAGAACTGAAGGCACCGGGCAGAAGAAAGGGGACGTCATTCCCGCGGACAAAAGCACATCGATCTTGTGGCGCAGGACCTGAAAGGGTAATACGCATTGTTCCCAAAGGATTCGTACTGGACGATTGGTCGCTTGCAGGGGACAGCGTATGATATTCAGACGAGGGACTAATTCCTGGAAAACCCCTATGCTCTCTTTGTTAATGAATATGAAATAGGTGTTATCCTTGTCGATCTTCGAGAGATGCTTTGCAAGATTTCTGATATATATTTCGGATCCGCCTACTTTGCCAGGCAGTAAGTAAAGCGCATTGATCCCGATTCGCACAGGTGTCTCCTGAAAAGCTGTTGATACAGATATCTCAGAGCAGTCATTCCTTGGAATGGGAACGACTGCTGCTCCGGCGATCAATGACGGCGCGAATTACTTTTTTATCACTTCGATCACCGGCAATGGGAATATCATTCCGATCCCCCGACCGAGCGTTTCTTTTTCTCTTTCAAGAAATTCTTTTTTAAAGTGCCAGGGTAAAACCAGATAATAATCAGGCTTCATTGCCCTGGACTCTTCTTCGCTCACGATGGGAATGTCCGTGCCAAGGGTACGGGCGCCATATTTATCAGGATTCCTGTCGGCAGCGCAGTCGATGATGAAGCGGTCTATCCCGCACCATTGCAGAATAGTGTTCCCCTTGGTGGAAGCGCCATAGATATGGATCTTCTTGCCTTCGGCTTTTAATCGTTTCAAAAGGGTCGTCAATTCATCTCTGTGGATGTTGATCCGCTCCTGAAAATTTCTATAGGGCTTGTCAGTATCGAGTTCGAGGTCAAATTCCTCCTGACGCAGCGTTTCCAAAGGCTGGGAATATTCTTTTTTGTTAAATTTAAAGTTGTCAGCGTGAGTTGCATAGCAGCGGATGCTGCCGCCATTGATATCATTCAGACCGACCCTGATCACTTTCATGCTCGCTCGTTTCAGGATATTCTCAATTACCGCAAGGCTGTAATATTCTAAATGTTCATGACAAATGGTGTCATAGGAGTTCATTTTCAGCATCGCAGGCATGTAGGACATTTCGAAGATCCATATGCCTTCGGCCGCAAGAGAATCCTTGATGTTTGTCACGAAGGTCACCGGTTCCTCAAGATCGTAGAACATGGCAATCGAAGTAATGACGTTGAATTTTTTCCCCGCGGTCTCCTTTGCTAATTTTTCGGATGGGAACGTGTCCTGAACGACTTTTATATCTCCCTTGATCTCCTGCGCGATATCAGAAGGGTCGATGCCGAATTTGACGAACGTTTTAGGATAGTATTTCAATAACGTGCCGTCATTACAGCCGATGTCGAGCACGCGAGCGCTTTTATTGCTCATCATGCCGGCAGCTTCACGTGCAATTCCTTTGAGGTGATCGCGCATGGTCTGGTTGGTCCCCGACCGGTACCAATAGGCCGAATACAGTATCTTTGGCGGGACTGAATGCGCCATCTGCAGGAGTCCGCACGCTTTTTCATCTCTCGTGGGATCGCAGCGCAATAAGACGGTAGGAATCTTTCTCATTGCCGGCAGTTCCTTGCCCGGCTTGACAAATGAACCCTGCAAATATTGTTCGCCAAGGTCAATAACCTTGGTTAACGCTGACGAACCGCAAACGCGACAGGTATTTCTATGGGTGAGGTGCATGGAATACTCCCTTCGTGGGCATATTGAACTTCACTAACGGCTAACCCGAAAGACAATATCTTATACAACTATGCAACTCGATAAACTATGTTACTAAATAACTTATTGGAAGTCAAAATAATACTAGAGATCCATTCTATGAGTTATTGAAACGTAACCGTCGAAGAGCCTCCCTGAGACGTCGGGCTGAAGAAACAAGAAACCGTGAAGATCCGATTATTCTGGCGATCCTCAATGCAGTTCGTGAATATCCAAATGACAGTAGTTTGGGCTCGATTGCACTCCATTCGGCGTTATCAACCGCATTGCTCATGCCAGCGAAGACATACCATTTGAATTCTCTGCGAATGACTGCGTGAAAGCTGCGAAGGGTATCTTTATCGTGAAAAAGGCGAGACCCTAAGAACTGATAACCATCCAGATCAATCAAAAACCTGTGGGCAGTTCCTTTCTGAAGAAAGCTGTCATTGTCACCTCGACAGAGCACGAGGGGGTCTTTGATGTATCCCAGTTTACCACCATTTATCAGAATCGTCAGCAGCCGGAAGGCGTGAGCGTAGTTGGTTGCGGTGAATCTTTCGTCATACCCTGTTTTGCTCCATTTATTTTGGAGAACAATAATGGAACTCATATAGCTAAAGAGCGCCCCTATCGATATCGCCTTGCTGAGATAGTGGAGGAGGTCGGATTTAACGGAAAGGCTAAATACGGCATCGCCCGTTTTTCGCGAAAGCCATGATCGATTATGAATCGGATGCATGTTTTTATCACATTCAGTCCGATTACATAAATAGATGTCATATCCTGCAGCCATTTCGTGAAGTATCCTGTCGATCGCCCCACTTTTAAGAACATCATCGCTCGACAATAGCCAGCAGTAATCGCCCTGTGCAAGCTCCACGGCTTTGGCTAAATCCTTATCGATGCCTCCTTTTTTATCAATGAGGTGATATCGCAGTCTGGGAAAACGCTTCTGATAGTCACGGACGATCTCCTCGGTGTTATCTGTGGAAGCGCCATCGACGACCACAATCTCAACTTCATCCGTTGCTTGCCGGATAATACTTTCAAGCGTCTCTCCGATAAAGTTGCCGAAGTTGTATGTCGGAATACATATTGATAGCCGAATAGAACTCATTTTGCTCCGAGCAGGTAAGATTGAATAAAGCTGTATATCGGCTTGGCAATTGAAAGAACAAATATGGGTGTATACTGGTAAACAAACAAACTTGCTCGGTTCGACATTATTGGATCGAAGTAGAGTGTCGATACCAACTGATCAAGAACCTTAAGGTCCGCCAGCAGGCCACTCTGGTGGCATATCAACTTTGCATCCAGAATGCTCTTGAGGTTGTGTTCGGCCTTGATCGTGCGACGAATGTGGGAAGCCTCGATACTCTGTTTTCCAAAAAAAGTATTGGCGAGTTTGTCATAGCCCTCGATGGTAATTCGATAACGATTGACCATACCTTGCCCGAGAAAAGAGTCATTTTCGCCGCGTTTATAAAGCTGTGGTTCGGGTATATACTTTACCAGTAACCCCGCAGGGATCATTCTGAAAAAACGAGCCACGTGGGCCCAGTGCGAACCCACGAACCGCTCATCGAGTTCGATAGCGGTCCAACATGATCTTTTAAAGACAAGGGAGCTGCAGAAACTGAAAAAAGCGGCGGTATTCAGGGCGGTCGAAAAATAATCTTTCCGGTCATTTATATCTTTCAGATCGAATAGTCGTTCCGAGCTGATGGAAAAAATATTGTGCTTTCTGATCGGATGCATATCTTTTCCGCACAGGATAGACTCACACAAGAATAAATCGTATCCATGTTTGATTTCATTCAAAACATTTGCAATCGCACCCGGCATCATGATGTCGTCGCCACCGAAGAGCCAGCAGTACTCGCCTATCGCCAGCTCCACGGCCTTCGCCATGTCGCGGTCGATGCCGCCTTTTTTATCAAGGCGGTGATAGCGCAGTCGAGGAAATGTACGTTGGAAGGACGAGATCACCTCGGAGGTGTTGTCTGTAGAAGCCCCATCGACGACCACAATCTCTACCTCATCTGTCGCCTGGGGGAGGATGCTCGAAAGCGTATCGCCGATGAAGGCGCCGAAATTGTACAATGGGATGCAGATGGATAGTTTTATGTTTATCATTTAAACATTGCCCGAATTGATTTTAAGATACGATAAAACAACAGGGGTGTCAATTTGTAGATATACAAATATATGCGGCTTATGATCACCGGATCAGAATAGGCTTGATATGCCAGGCGATCGAGAACTAAGCGGTCTTCATGAAGATTATTATCATGACATTCCAGTTTGGCATGCAACAGGACGTGAGGTGGAAACTCATGTTGGACGACGCGTCGAATATGAAAAGCCTCGATGCTATCATGGCCAAAAAAGGCGTCTGCTAATCTATGATAGCCATCAATCCCGAGCTTATAGCGGTTGACGATGCCTTTATCGAGAAATGAATCGTTGTCACCTCGTTTGTCCAGGAAAGGATCGGGAAGATACTTTACCTTCAATCCCCTCGGGATTATTTCAAAGAACCGCGCCGCATGGGCCCAGCAAGATCCTGCGAATGCTTCGTTGAACGCGACAAGATTCCATACGTCTTTCTTGAAAATAAGAGCGCCACAAAAGCTGAAAAAAGCGCCCGTATTTCTGGCCAGTCTGAAGTAGCGTAAGCGATCGTTCTTATTCCCCAGATCGAACACCTGTTTAGCATCAATATCCAACATCTTATGCTTAGTTACAGGGTGCATATCGAAACCACAGAGCATGGATTCACAAAGGAGAAGGTCAATCTCAGAAGAAAGTTCATTCAGAGCCCGGGATATGGCACCCGGTCTCATAATATCATCGCCACTAAAGAGCCAGCAGTAGTTTCCTGCCGCCAGTTCTACTGTTTTTGCCATATCCCGGTCAATGCCGCCTCTTTTTTCCAGTCGATGATAGCGTAAGCGTGGAAATCTCTTCTGATATGTCTTAATAACATCAATGGTGTTGTCAGTTGATGCGCCATCTACAACCACGATCTCAACAGCATCTGATGCCTGAGATATGATACTTTCGAGCGTCTTCCCGATGAAGGCCCCGAAATTATAGACGGGAATGCATATCGAAAGAAGAATATTATTCATGTATTCGGGGCGAAGAGAAGCCGCTATTAAATTTGTAAGTCATTAATCCGCCAATTGATGCCGATAAGTCCTTCCGTTCTTCAGCGCTTCGGTAACCTCGCATAGAGTTCGCAAAACCTTGTCGCGGTTTTACGGTAACTGTATTCATGGGCATAGGACCTTGATAATTGCTCGAGTTCAGATTGTTTTCGTGTGTTATTTAACAGAGAGACTATTTTATCTCTCAGATCACCGACCTTATTGATCCTGAAAATATCAGCGCCAATACCCCTTGACTGCAATTCCTTCATCTGGTCTATATCCGAACCGATAATGGGTTTGTTGTAGGCAACACCCAAGCTCAGAGAGCCTGATCCCGGCATGTCACGAAAAGGGGCAAGTATGATATCCGTTGCACCCATGACAGCCGTGATTTGTGATTCAGGAATATAGCCTAATATCTTTACCCTATGTGCAAGTTTTATCTCTGTGATCTTATTCATTAGTTGCTCGACATAGCCGGTCTTGTCGTTAGGATGCTGTCCGCCAGCAATAAGAAAAACGCAGTCGTCAAGATCTTTAATGGCATCGAGGACCAGGTCGTAACCTTTTCTGCTGTTCAGGAATCCAAAGACAGTAAGCACCTGTTTTCCCTCAACCTCGAATAACTTTTTATAGTGTCCCTTAGACTCGGAGGGAAGTTCGATTTCTGGGATGGGATGGGGCATGAGGACCACTTTGGTCGCGGGAATCCCCATTGCCAAAATTGACCTACGGTGTTTGTCTGTGTGGACAGTTATGACATCCACCAGGGAGAATATCATACGGTAAAGGCCTAGCAATGGAAACCGGCGCAAACCTACACGAAGAGGTACTAATTCATGCATGGAAAGCACCGTAGGAATCCTGATCTGTCGCAGAAAGAGCGCGCAATGCACAAAGGAACGATACAGAGAGATGTTGACGTTCGCGAAAAAGGAAAAATCATGCTGGACATGAGCGATATCCGCATCATTCATCATTTTCCCGAGATGGATGAGGTCGAAGGCCCCTTTTTTATTGCCAACCGGAACGATCGCTACGGTGGCCCCCGATTTTTCAAGAGCCGCCTTGAATTGTGCGGAATAATCAGCTATACCGCATTGTGAGTTCCATGATGTATATAAGGACACGTTCATATGAGTAGACACCGAAAAGCGAATGAATCACACACTGTTTGCGATTATCCGTTATATCCTTTTTTGAATTGCGAACCATGAGAAGGTGTATTGTTTCCCTTCCCACGAGATAGTTGGCGCTACGGTTGACAGACTGATATCTCCGAGAGGAGCAAACCCGAATGTCTCGGCATACTTAAAAAAAGCAAGCAACTCATCTTTTGAAAATATACACCAGTCCATCCCGAACACTTTAATACCATCCGTGATGATCTTATCCGGCCAATAGTCAACTGACGCTATAAAGACCCCCCCCGGTTTCAAAACGCGTGAAATTTCTGCGAGCAGCGCCGGTGCATTGAACCCGTGTTCGATTACGGAGATCGCGGTGACGGCCGCGAAGGACCTGTCCTCGAACGGCGTATGCATGAAGTCAGATACAACATAGCGGATTCTGTCCGCATAGGGCATACGACCGATGTCGGGATTCAGGTCCACGCCCGTCAGGTTCGAGTAGCCAATCCGGTGAAGGATGCAGAGGATCTCCGAAGCGTACGCGCCGATATCGAGCACCGGTGCATTGCGATCTACATGGTCTTCAATGAAACGGGCCGTCTTCAGGACGTCCCAGCTCTTTAACTCGTCGCCGATCTTGACGCCCCTGATAAGCCCGGTGCGCATAAGAATATGCCTCAGCGGAGAACTCATGCAGTTCAACCTGCGTCTGCGCAACTCTAGCCGCGCCTGGCGGATCTGGGCCGTTTCCCGCAAAACTTCAGATGACATGGGTTGTTCTCTCCCGAATGATGGTGACGCTTGCATGCCGATGCGAATCGCAGGTGGTTTAATGTCATGTTCAAACGCTACGCATTATCGGCTATTGCGTGCAGCGTACTTCAATTTAATGAAGTTGATGATAATTTTTGTGACCTCGATAATACCTCTGAACGGATTTTTTTCTATGACAATTCCATTAGCATAGGCTTTGCCGATGCTTACAATACCGCGAGAAAGAAAAATGTGATGTTTAACCGAGCTATAACGGCCTTCTTTGGCAAACTTTTGTATGATCGAAAAAAATCTTTCTTTGGGGATGTCGGTTAGGAGAGGAGCACCGTCGAGTTTATGAATATCGTTCGGTATATCCATTACAATCTTATCGATATCTTCTACGTTGATGCCCTTCTTCTTGCCGTAGTCCCAAAAATCTGTACCGGGAAATGCCGTTGCTATATACGAAAGCGGAGAAAGATAGGGGGAATACCGATAGCTCCTGATGAAGTCCAGCGTTTGCAAAAGGTCCTGTTCCGTTTCTCCGGGATTGCCCAGCATGAAAGAGCCCATCGTAGGGATACCATATTTATGGGAAAGTTCAATAGCGTAACGATTTTTATCAATTGTTGTAGTCCGTCGTTTTAAATAAGAAAGAATCTTCTCGCAGCCGGATTCCATGCCGATGCCTGTTACAACCACGTTCATGTCTTTCAACATCGTCATCGTCGGATCGTCGAGCATATCTGCTCGAACGAGGCACATGAACTTAACCTTTTTGTTGATGCCTCGTTTCAAGATTTCATGGTGGATTTCCGCCAAGCGCTGTTTGTCTGCGATGAACAGGTCATCGAATATATGGATGATCTCGGCTTGATATTTACCTATTAAGAGTTCAATTTCCTCAAGCACCCGTTTTGCGGAAAACCCCCTGAATCTTTTCCAGTGTACTTTTGTAGAGCAAAAGACGCACGTAAAAGGGCAGCCGCGGCTGCTGATCATGGTCAGTGATCGGCCGACGTGGTAGGGAATAATTTGTCTGGGTTTCAAATAATAATCCAGGTTTGCGATATCCCGATCAGGCATGGGGATACTGTCAAGGTCGGATATTAATTCGCGTGGCTCGGTAAAAAACGTTTCCCCATTTTCGTTAAAGCAGATTCCTTTTACGTTCTTCAGGGTTGATTTAGAATAGTCCGGAAGCTGCATCAGTTCGAGCATGGTTTCTTCGCCTTCCCCGATGACGCCCAAATCAAACGGTGCCGGTAGTTTTCTGTAAGTGGAAATATGAACTCCACCGAGAATAACTGGTATATCATAGTGTGACTTTACATGCCCGGCAAATAACGTTGCATTTTTAATATCCTGGGTGACGGCGCTGATTCCGACGATATCCGTTCGTTTCAATGACTGATATATATCCTGACAGTTTGAATCAAGAAGGGTTATATCATTAAAATTACCATGTTTTTTAAGATACGCTGATATTGAGGTAAGTCCCAAAGGGATGATTCCTGATTCAAAACCCTTGCTAATATTTACCAACGTTAGTTTTCTCATAGAGAGGGTCCGTCCCGCCTTATGTGCAAAATCCGTAGATCCGATAGGGGCATTCTTACTTTTTCCGGTAAACTACCGTTATGTTCTGCATAAAATAATGACCAAAATATCGCTCCAATATGGAGAGGATTTTGAAGACGATTCTGCCAGGTCCAGCCACAAGGGGATTGTAACTATCGGCAGCCCGCCTCACGGTTCGAGGAAGGCTACTGAAGCCATAGTCTTGTTTATATCCATATCCGTGGGCACTGACATTCACTATTTCGAGGCCGAGATTACGTCCGATTCGCTTTAAATCGCCATAAGAAAATTCCTGTTCCCATCCGTGTTCCCATATTCCTTCGCGCATCCTTCTGTGTTTGAAGACAGTATAAAGGTTATATTTTTGAGGGACATCGACGATAAGGTAACCACGCGGTTTTAGCACGCGTAATTGTTCTATCATGAGCCGGTCGGTAGTTTTATAATATTCCAAAAGTCCCTGATTAAAAACAATATCAAACTGATCTTGTTTAGATTGCATAGACTCTGCATTATCAACGAATACCTTCGCACGCGAACCCAGGACGGCTCCAATTTTAGTGGCAACAGCCACCGTCTCGGGAGATTTATCAGTGGAGAAAAATAGCACCTGAGGATGCACTAAGGAAAGATGATGTGAATCTATCGCGGTACCACAACCGACACCAAGCACATTCGTAGCCTGCGTTGACTTAATGGCCTTTTGTATGACATCGTAAAAAGGCGCTCTGTCAAGAATATGGCGCTTCACTGCATCAGATGTGTCTGCCAAACTAAAATGATGTCTCCAATAAGTTGAAAAAGATTTTTTGCGAATATGGCTGGTAAGATCCAGATTTTGGAATCGAGCCAATATCCACGTTCCTCGTATGGAAAAAATGAGGCGTTGCATCAGGTGATTAAAGAACATCAATAATTTCCAAACCATAATTCTTTTTTGGCGACGGCCAAATAGAATATTTATAAGATGGGATGCGGTTACATATACGGCAGTATGAGCTTGCAGCTCAAATTTTCGCAAATCTTGTGTATCTACCGCGCATAATTGTACCGGCATCTTTTCTTGCCAATAACTTGTATATCGTATCAGATCCCAATTATACTTCGCATGTTCAGGAAGAGAATCATACAGTTTTGTTCCAGGAAATGGCACTGATGCAAAGAAGGAGACAAAATCCGGCTTTAGATATCGGGCAAAATATATCGTTTTAAGAATGGTTTCATAGGTGTCCAACTTATGGCCAACGATGAAAAAACCGTAGGTGTTCAGTCGCGCTTGTTTTGCCTCAGCAAATGCCTTCCGCACCTGATCCGTGTTTATTTTTTTGTTTATATCTATCAGTATGTCATCGTCTCCTGACTCAACGCCAAATTGGATGAGATAACAGCCGTTATCGGCCATTTTTTGATAATCGGCAAGGGTGAGCAAGTCCACCCTGCCAAGGCATTTCCAAGGGACGGTTATCGCTCTCTTTTTCATAGCAGCGTATAATTTATTAAGCCAATTTTTGTCTACGGCAAAGAGGTCGTCCATGAAATAAATTTCATCATGCCCGTGGGTGTTTATGAGCAACTCGATTTCGTCGGCAACATTTTCAGGACTTCTTCTGCGGAAACTCGTTCTCCACACGGCTTTGGCGGCGCAAAATGAGCAATCAAAGGGACAACCACGAGATGACATTATTGTCGCAACTTTTTTACCGACGCGCAACACACCATAAGAATAAGAAAAACGATCAAGGAAGTCATGGTCTGGTATCGGAATCGTATCCAGGTCAACGATAAATTCACGTTGTTCTGTTTTAATAATAGATTCCTTTTCGCGAAAATAGAGGCCTTTGACTTGATGAATATCCCGTTTCCCCTGTAGTGACTCAATCAACTCCTTTGTGGTAAGTTCTCCTTCACCGCATATAAGGAAATCGATGTCTTTACACTCAAGCAGTGTTCTTTCGGGCAGAACAGTGGCATGTGGTCCGCCAACGATAATGGTGCTTGTCGGGCACAATGATCGCAATGTTGAAATAGTCTTGAAGGTTGCAACGATATTAGAGGTGTACAGTGAAAGACCTAATACGTTTGGGTTAAATTCTTTTATATAATCAAGCAGAGTCATCTTGTCCCTCTGCAGCGCCCCCTCGTCGAAAAACTTGACAGCATGGCCTTCGTTTTTCAACACGGAGGCGATAGAAAGGATTCCTAAGGGGGGGAATTCATGGGGATATCCACCGCTGGGATTTATGAGTAATATTTTCATGAGCAAAAGATACTCCTCGTATAATTAATTATTCTCAACGCACATCTTTTCAAAGTTGCGGTTGTTTCCACTACCGCTGGCTCTATTGCGTTATTTTTAAATTGTAGAAATATACCTGATAATTATGGCATTTATACAGATCTCTTGATGACGCCGTAACGCAGTCCTTTGTTAAATAACTTGATGATTTGCAAGGAGTCCCTGTGATACTCTTCAGAGTGTATTCTCATGTCATCTTTTACTGTCCGCTCCTGAAGCCGGTCAAATTGTGCGCAAATTATCAAAATACTTTTCTATTTTGTATTAAAGCCTATTAGATTAGTTCCGTTAGTATCCAAGTCCTCACGCGTGGCGCAGCAAACGCTGACAGTGCAGTCGCACCAAGTACAATGGACGAGAGTATTGCAATAGTTACCATCGTTGTCATAGGAGATGCAATCAACCAACGTCCCAGCCCTGCAACCGCAAGTGAGGCAAGTAATGGCGGCCCGATATCTTCAAGGTACCAGCGCTGTGCTTCTCCCCGTAAAAAACGGCGGTGTGTGAGTGGGACCACAATTATTAAATATATACTGTTCAATGCTAACCACACAGCGGCTGCACCTACTGCTCCATAGTGTGTAGTCATAAAATACACTGCTGGTACAAGCGTTATGATGAGAAAGATGTTGATGCCTATCCCAATTTTTGTCCAGCCATATGACAATTGCAGCGCAAAGGTAAGGGCGGTAAGCCCGTTTAAGGCCATACCAACTACCAGCAAGGTCACTAGCGGAGAGGCGATACGGGCAGCCTCTGCATTTTGCGTCCATAATAGTAAAATATCGTATGAGAACAACGCCATGACCGTAGCTATAGGCAAAATAATTGTGGCCGTCAATTGAACACCTTGATGGTATAAATTTTTGAGGGATATTTCATCGTTGGCCACCACGAGTGACGAAAAGCGGGGAAACAGCCCGTTAAAAATCGGGCTGACCAGCAGGGTAGGTATCGCGCTGCTTATAGTGCCGGCTAGAATATAATAGCCGAACATTTCAAGCGAGAGGAGTTTGCTCAGGAGTATTTTGTCCATCTGCATCAAAATAATTGCTGAGATACCGATACCACTCATCCCTGCTGCAAAACGCCAGATATTACGTAGAAGGCCAAGATGAAAGCGTGGAGAACCTTCTGCGGGAGGCAAACTGCGCCAGAGGAAAATAGTAAACAGGGTGACGTAGAGGACCGCCACGATAATCTGCCAAGTGAAAAAAGCAGTGATGGTGGGGGAAACTTTCCATAGGATGAACGCCGCTCCGCAACTGCTAAGCGTGGCCATGCCGATTTTAATGCTGTTGGACAGTACTTGTTTCTGCAGCCCCATAAGACCTCCTTCATAAAAACTGAGTGGCCACTGGAGTGCCGACATCACACCCATGATCATAATGGCCTGCTGTACCGTTTCAACAGGTATCGTACCTATATTAATCCAGTTCCGGGCAATGAACGGTGCGGAGCACACTACGCCAAAGCCTAATACGACGCCTATCGCCCAGTATCCGATCTCCAGTGTTCGCACGAGGTCACGTGCTTCGGCAGCCTTGCCCGGAAGAACCGAATACCGCGCCATCTCCCGGTTCATTGTCTGGCTCAGACCGAAATCGAGTATTTGGAAGGTACCCTGCAGCATGGCGAAAAAACCGATTAGGCCATATGCCTCGATTCCGAGGAACTTAATATACAGCGGAACGAAAGCCAGAGCCATGAATGCCGACCAACCCTGCCCTGCGAAGTTGGCGATGACGTTACGTTTCACAAGGGTCATGTATCGGCCTCGCATTGATCGAACGACGAGAGGGAAGCTCCGCTGCTCTTAACTGGGGAAGATAGCCCGTATATTCTTTTTTGTTGCACCATGCTTCAGAAGTTCCTTATAGATTATGTCCTTTTTCAAATATGAAGTTATGACAACACAATCATATTCCATGTTTTCAAGGATGTTCATTGGTTCTATCTGTTTACCGAAAAAATCCCCGCCTGCAAACTCTCCGTCCAGAACGCCTGCCAGCTTCAAGTCCGTCTCCTGGAGTGAAATATAGGCGATCTCGGCAACTTCATCGGTGCCCGCAAAGACCACAGTGCGTATACCCGTGTCCTGCATTTCCTTGAAGAGGACTTTCAGATTTTTCCGTGCCTCGCGATAGATCCTCGTATAATCATGCAGCAGATCATAGGTCAGCCGTGTTTTTTCAGTAAAGCCTTTCGGTGTCAGATAGTAGGCATAACGCTTGGAAGGAATTGCTTTAACGGTAATGAACCCTTTTTTTACGAGGTTCTTGATATAGGAGTTGACAAGTCCGAGAGCGATGCCGAGATGGCTGCTGAGATCCCGCTGGGTGAGGGAATCGTTCTTGGACAGCTCGTCAAGGATCTGGAGAGAACGGTAGGGCTCGGTTCCGAATGATGATGGTCGTTCGGCGTTCATAATGTGAACATAGCACGAACCCCTTGTTTAGTCAACACATAATTTAATAATATTCTTTACTCTCCTTGAGGATGATGCTATCATTACTCACTGAATATCGCTAAGAGTGATGCTATCTTGCGGGGGGAGCGTCCGATCTATGGAACCGAAGATCTGTCTGGCACTGGGTGGAGGGGCGGCGAGGGGACTTGCCCACCTCGGCGTGCTCAAGGTGTTCGAAGACGCCAAGGTCCCCGTCCACATGATCGCGGGCACCAGCCTCGGCGCCATGATGGGCGGCCTTTATGCCACCAAGCCCGATGCATCTTACTGGATGGGACGGGTGGAGCAGTTTCTCCACAGTTTTGTTTCGCGCAAGACGCGTCTCGAGTTCATCCGAAAGCTCGAACAGCCGAACAACCACAACCGCGGTTTTTTCAGCGACATGTCTTTTCTGATCCGCAAGGGATATTTCTGGGGCGTTACTGCGACCCAGTCCGCATTTATCGCTGAACAGGAATACCGCGACCTCATCTATCCTCTGATCCCCGATATTCCGGTTGAACAGACCGCGATACCGTTTGCCTGCGTGGCCACGGACATTCGGAACGGCAAACGCGTCATGTATACGAAGGGGTCGCTTCGCACCGCCATCAGCGCAAGCTGCGCGCTTCCCGGCATCTTCCCCCCGGTAAAGGACAATGGCATGCTGCTCGTGGACGGCGGATGGGTGGAGCGTGTTCCCGTGCTCTGCGCCAGGGAAATGGGCGCCGATATTGTCATTGCCGTCGATGTATCGAGCGATGTTGCGCTTTTCGAGGAAAAATCAGGTCTCGACATTGTCCTCCGTGCAGACGCGGTGACGCGGATCTATCTGAACCAGATACTGGCCCGGGAAGCCGATGTCGTTATCCACCCCGCGGTGGGAGATACGCACTGGGCCGATTTCAGCAAACCAAAGGAACTGTTCAAACAGGGCGAGACTGCCGCGCTCGAAAAGCTCATCAGCGTACGAACGGTCATTCACCGCACGTCGGTTCCGCAGAAGAACCTCGCGGACCAGATACGGACGATCAAGGACAAGATCGTGGAAAAGATGACCGGGGGGAGCTGATAGGAGTCAGGAGTGCCGCCATTTCAATAACGGAATTTATTAAATCTCAATTTATCCGAGTCACTCTCTGTGACTGACGGGATTTTTGTTATACTATCATCATGCCTATCCCCCTTGTGATCGCCCATCGCGGAGATTCCTCAAACGCAGTCGAAAATTCCCTTGACGCCATACACCGCGCATTATCCTTGCCGGTGGACATGATCGAGTTGGACATTCGCAAGAGCCGGGACAACGGCCTCTTTGTCATGCACGATACGTTGACCGGCAGGACAGCCGGGAACGATGTCAATATTGAACGAGCAACATCCGATGCGATCGGCAGGATACGGCTTAACAACGGCGAACCGGTCCCAACCCTTACCGACGTGATCAAGGCGGTTGCGGGATCAGCAGGGCTCAACTTCGAGATCAAAAGCGACGGCGCGGGTCTGTTGACAGCGGAGTACTTTGCCTCATCCGCTTACAACGGGTATGTTCTCCTATCGTCATTCAAGGAGGAAGAGATTCTTGCCGTTCGCCGGGCGTTGCCGTCGATGCCGACGTCACTTATCTTTGACGTCTTCACAGAGCGGGAGGCTCCTTCCTATAGAGAACAAGGCTACAGGATCATCAGCTTAAAGAAAAAGACGGTGAGCAAAAAACTCGTCGATACCTGTCATGAGCAGGGGATCGACGTGTATGTCTGGACCGTTGATGATGAGGTTGAGATGCGGCAGTTCATTGCCTGGGGCGTGGACGGGATCTATTCCAATAAGCCGAGGGTGTTGAAAAAGCTGTTAGAGCGTTCGGAGTTGCGGGCTCGGAGTTAGGAGTCAGGAGTTAGATACCGGAGGATACGAATGCCGAGAACGGATGTTTTGGACGCAGATCGACAATTTGATGTCATCGTCATCGGCGGCGGCATCACCGGCGCCGGTGCAGCGCGGGACGCGGCGCTGCGGGGACTGTCGTGTCTTTTGCTGGAAAAAGGAGACTTCGCGTCAGGCGTTACTTCGAAGTCCACGCGCCTGATCCATGGCGGCTTGCGTTATCTTGCCAACTTCGAGATGGACCTGGTTGCCGAGTCTCTCATCGAGCGCGCCATTCTTCGCAAACAGGCGCCGTACCTGATTCATCCCATGCCGATCCTCATACCAATCTATAAGGAAGACCCGCACGGCAGGGCGGTCATGTCCATCGGCATTCACCTTTATGACCTGCTGTCGCACGAGAAAGACATCCCGCACTATTTCACCTCCAACAGGGGAAAGACCCTTGGATTTGAGCCGCGTCTGAACCGGGAAGGGCTGATCGGCAGCGCGCTGTTCTACGATCACCAGATCACGATGCCTGAGAGGCTGGTCATCGAGAACATCATCTCCGCTCGTGAGGCAGGGGCCAGGCTCCTGAACTATGTCCGTGCTGAAAGGATCGAAGAGGTGAATGGCGGTGTCGTGGTCACTGCGAAGGATACACTCACGGGAATGGCTTCCACGTTCCGTTCCAAGGTCCTGATCAATGCCGCGGGGCCGTGGATCGACCGGGTAAGGCACTCAGGCAATCTTGACCAAAAGAAGATCATCTTTCCCACAAAGGGTATCCATCTGGTGCTGCCGAAGCTTTCGAACCAGGCGCTCTTCGTCACCTCACGCGACGGAAGGATGTTCTTTATCATCCCGCTTGAAGCCTACTCGCTTATCGGCACTACGGACACGAAATACAACGGCGACCTGGACGAGGTGTATGCGGACCAGGATGACGTGGAGTACCTGCTTACCGAAAGCAGGCGTATCCTGCCGAAGATGAACCTGACGAAAGAGTCGATCCTTTATTCGTATGCGGGCATTCGGCCGCTCGCGTTCTCGGGCAGGAGCGAGTCAAAAATATCGCGCAAACATCGGGTCATTCGAGAGGGACGGAACAACAGGATCATCACCATTGCCGGCGGCAAGCTCACCACCTATCGCAACATGGCAAAGGACGTGGTCGACGCGGCATGCAGGGTGCTGGGAACCAGTACCCGTTGCAGTACGGACAAAAAGCCGCTTCCCGGCGGCCTGCCTGTGGACTACGAACAGTACCTGCGCGAAGCAATCCCCGAAATGGCATCACGTTTCAAGGTTGCGCCCGAGCTGGTACGCCATCTCATCAGTTGTTATGGTGCGCGAACGGAGAGGGTGCTGGAACTTGCAGCATCGCATCCGGTCCTGGGCGGGTCGATCTCTTCAGAAAGCAGCGATATCTATGCACAGGTCCTGTACAGCGTGATTGAGGAAGGGGCGAGAACGCTTTCCGATATTGTTCTCCGCAGAATGCACCTGGGTATCACTGCTTCGCGTGGCCTGAGGCAAGCGGAGAAGATCGCTGATATCGCGGGTCGGGAACTCAAATGGAGCGACGACGAGATACACCATCAGATCGACGAGTTTAAAAAGGCTTTACAGAGAGAAACAGCGTGCCTAAGCGGGCCCGCGAGAAAGGGGAACGTATGCTGAACGGAGCGCATCTGCATCTTATCGTCAATCATTTCCCGGTGGTCGGTATTCTATTCAGTATTCTGCTGTTTTTGTACGGTTTGGTCAGGGGAAGCGAAGAGATCAAAAAGACCGGTATTGGTGCGTTCATCCTGCTCGCGCTCATAACCGTGCCCATCTATTTAACCGGCGAGGGCGCTGAAGAAGCCGTAATGGGACTCCCCGGGGTAACAGAAGGGTTCATAGGCAGACATGAGGAAATTGCCGGACTGTCAGCGGTATTGATAGAGCTCCTCGGCATCGCGTGTCTTGCCGGCTTGTATTTCTTTCGCCGCTCCGCGACGATGCCGAAATGGTTCAATGCTTTCGTGCTTGTGCTGGCGTTCAGCGCGGCAGCCCTTATGGGTCTCACTGCAAACCTCGGCGGACAGATCAGGCATACGGAGGTCCGGGATGTGGTCGCTTCTCCGGTTGCGCCGAATCCGTAATAAGAAGCATTATGGAGCCTGTTGCACAAGCCCACTTGTTGTCACCCTGAGCGAAGCAAAGGGTCTCGCAACTGGAACTGGCTGGAAATACGAGATTCTTCACTACGTTCAGAATGACATGCTGTGTTGCTTTTTCTATGAGTCGGGAATAAGCGTTCACGTTGCGATAAATAATATTTCGGAGGACCTATGACGCAGCTGATGCAGGGGGGCGAACTTTCCTCAAAAATCATCCTGGCAGTCAAGGAGGAGACATCCAGGCTGGCGCAACACGGCATTCGCGCCGGGCTTGCGCTTCTGCTGGTGGGCGAGGACAAGTCCTCATTCATGTACTACCAGGCGATCCAGAGCGCCGCGGTCCGGGCGGGGATCGATATTTTCAACCACACCCTGCCCGCGACCGCGTCCCTGAATGAGATCCTGAACCTCATCAAGACGCTGAACAACGATGAGAGGGCAAATGGCATCCTGGTCTTCATGCCGCTGCCGCGAAATATCGATACCCGGAAGGTCGTGAACGCCATCGTTCCGGAGAAGGACGTGGATGGCCAGGGCGCTATTTCCGTCGGTCGTCTGTCGGCGGAGGAATCGACAGCCTATCTGTTCGAGCCGAAATTCACGCTTTCGGTCAGGTCCACGTTCCTGCCCTGCACACCCTACGGCGTGATGCGGATGCTGGAGCACTACAACATCGACCCGAAGGGGAAGAAAGCCGTGATCGTGGGGAAAAGTCTTGCGGTAGGCAAGCCGCTTGCGATGATGATGCTGGTCAAGGAAGCGACGGTCTCGGTCTGCCATCGCGAGACCCGCGACCTCGGCAGTGAGACCAGACAGGCTGATATTCTCTGCACGGCCACGGGGAGGCCGGGGCTCATCAAGGCGGACATGGTGAAAGAGGGGGCGATCGTGGTGGACATCGGCATCACCATTCTGCCTGACGGCGCGACCGTGGGAGATGTTGATTTTGACGCGGTATTTAAAAAAGCGTCGTTGATCACGCCGGTCCCCGGCGGCGTAGGACCGGTGACCATCGCTATCCTGCTCAAGAATACCGTGATCTCGGCAAAGAGAATGGTGGGGGTGGGGTAGTCTGATAGAACCGACGAGGGACGACGGACGAAAGACGACGGACGAGGAATGAGGGACGAGGGGCGAAGGACGAGGGAAGAAGGACGAAAAAGCGTCCATCGAGAAATACGACGTCCTTCGTCCGTCCTGAATTATCGCTTCCCTCGTCGGTTCTATTTCGGCGTGACCTTCAACTCCAGCGAGTTCGCCGTCGAGCTCACCACTTCCACGGAGAAGCCACTGAAGTCCCTCAGCAGCAATTCATCCGATAGTATCTGCGCGCTGTTCTTCGAGTCCACCGATATTTTGGCTGTTGTCCCGTTGAAGCTCCGTTCGTGCAGGTCCTTGATGCCGCGCACCTGGTTCTGAAGAACGTCCTTGAACTTCGCGAACTGGTTTTTGTTCAGGCCGGTGATGGTGATGTTGACGGACCGGGTGCCGCCTGTCTCTTTTGCATAGATGGTCAGGATTTTCCCCATCATTTCCTCTGCGGCTTCATTCGCCGCTTTCTTGAGCGCTTCCGTACCGGCCGTTACATCGGAGACATGCACGGCGGCCGCATGCGTCGATGCCGTTGCGATGACCTGACCGGTATCAATGCGCACGGCCCTCGCTGAAAGGTCCGCCTGCGCTGAAATCATCCCGCCGCCTATCTCGCCAAAACGTTTGGATACGGCCTTGCCGATGATCACCACCTCGGCGTCCGCCTGCGCGCCGAGCGTCTTGGCCTGGGCAACGGTAAGGTCCTTGACCCGGTAGGCCTCGGTCACCTTGATCTCCTTGACCGCGATCTGGTGGTCTATGAACTCAAATCCTTTTTCCGTGAATTTGTCCATGAAGACGTTTTCAACGACACTGATGTCGGTTTGTTCTCCATAGGCGCCCAGCCACCAGGCAATGACCGTCTGCCCGATGTTCTGTTCCGCTATCATGACCATGGTCCGGGGCTTGTGCATACGGCCGAGGAGGATGCCGATACCCGAGAGATCATCGGTCAGCCGGCCGAGGGCGACTTCCGCGTTGATGCGGACGCGAAGAAGACCGCTGTCAACCGTTTCACTGATGACATTGTACCGCTTGATGTACCCCTTGGTCTGCGACAGGATCTTGTCGCTGATGAGCTGGTAGTTCTCGACCTGGGTCTGCGAGTCGATCAGAATGCCGATCGCCTGTTCCACAGCGCGTTTCTGGGCATCCTCAAGAGCGGCATCGCGGGCAATATCGCGGGCATTTCCCTGGATCGCGGCCACGCCTTCGGCGGTCACGGTCTTTGATTCCTCGGAGATCGCCGGAAGCGCCGCCGTTGCAATCAGAAGAAATACGAGACTCATGGATTTTACGAGACGAATCATTACGGTTTACCTCCCGAGGTTTTGTACAATAATGCAAATATACCAGAGGCACGGGTCAGGGTCAAGGCTGTAATCAGTCGCTGTAATCAGTCGCCTTTCGCATGCTTGAACGGTTACGGGGCAAACAAATTTTCTGGATATTTGAATAGAGAGATGATAGAATCAAACCACAAGGGACAGCATCCAGCAGGCAGTGCAGGAGGTAGAGCAACGTGCCCAGATTGTCCGTAAATATCGACCACATTGCCACGATCCGACAGGCGAGGAAGGGCATGGAGCCCGATCCGGTTGCGGCGGCGATACTCGCAGAGCTGGCGGGCGCGGAAGGCATCATCGCGCACCTGCGCGAGGACCGGCGGCATGTTCAGGACCGGGACCTGCGGCTGCTGCGAGAGACCGTGCAGACGAAACTGAACCTCGAAATGGCGGCGACCGACGAAATGCAGCGTATAGCGCTCGAGGTCAAACCGAACATTACCACGCTGGTCCCGGAGAAGCGGGAAGAGCTCACGACCGAAGGCGGTCTTGAGGTGGCCTCACGGACCGATTTCATGAAATCCTTTATAAGCCGTCTCCAGCAGGGCGGCATTGTGGTCAGCCTCTTTATCGATCCCGATGATAACCAGATCGCGGCGGCAAGGAAGTCCGGCGCGGACTGGGTGGAGATCCACACCGGCGCGTATGCGAACGCGAAGACCGAAAAAGACCGCGGGCGTGAGCTTGAGAAGATCACCGAGGCGGCGAAGCTCGCCGGGAGCCTGGGGCTCCGCGTGGGCGCGGGACACGGTCTGAACTACGTGAACGTGCGGAAGATAGCGCGTATTCCCGAGGTGGAGGAACTGAACATCGGCCACAGCATCATCTCACGGGCAGCGCTCGTTGGGATGGAGCGGGCGGTGAGGGAGATGAGAGCGTTAATTGGAAATTGGTAACGACTCAGGTTGGCCGCAAATGGCCTAAAAAATGAACCGGCCACTTAGAGAAGCACGCAGAGAACTCAAAGAAAAAACCTGATAACATGTATTTCAGTTTCAATTCTCTCTGCGATCCTGGAGCCTGCCCGCGAAATGTCTTATCGGGGGTTCTTTTGCGGCTAACAGATTTTGACCTGAGTAGATACGAAAATTGATAATGTAAAATTGGGAATTGTAAATTTGTGGCAGCACGGGGGGTACCATGATAGTCGGCATCGGAGTTGACCTGGTGAAGATCGACCGCATCGACAAGGCAGGGAAGGACCATGCAGGTTTTCTTGAGCGGGTGTTCACGGAGCGCGAGCGGGAATACTGTACACGCCAGAAATATCCCGCCCAGCACTACGCAGGCAGGTTCGCTGCCAAGGAAGCGGTGCTCAAGGCCATCGGCACTGGATGGAGCGCGGGCGTAAAGTGGACGGACATAGAGGTGCTTCACGGCGAAGGCGGCGGCCCGATCGTGAACCTCTCCGGCAGGGTGAAGGACCTCATGGACCTCAAGGGTGTGAAACAAGTGCTCCTCAGCTACTCGCACGATGAAGGATATGCCGTGGCGCAGGTGGTGCTGGTGGGGGCAACGTTCTATAGCTCTGGTGAAAATCCCTGATCCTGATTTTTAAATTATCCTTCTATGAAAATCGTCACCACACAGCAAATGAAGAACATCGACCGCAGGGCGATCAGGGACTTCGGCATCCCCGGCACGGTCCTGATGGAGAACGCGGCAGTAGCCGTCATGATTGCCATGGAGAAGTTCTTCGACGGCCTTGAAGGGGTTCGGGTCGGCATCCTCTGCGGCAAGGGGAATAACGGCGGCGATGGCCTGGCGCTCGCGCGGCGGCTCAGGATCAGCGGCGTACCGGTGCGGGTCGCGCTGCTGGCATCCTTTGGCGCGATCAAAGGGGAAGCAAAGATCAATCTCTCCATTCTCCGCAAGATGGATGTCGAGATCGTGCAGAATGCGTCTTCCCGTTCTCTTTCCGATATTATTGCATGGTCGGATGTTCTTGTTGACGCGTTGCTTGGCGTGGGTCTGTCATCTCCCCTGAAAGGCGCGTATGCGCAGGCCGTGAAGATGATCAATACCTCGGGCGCTCCTGTTGTCGCCGTGGACATTCCCACGGGGATCAATGCGGATACAGGCGAGGTCATGGGCGTGGCGGTCAAGGCCGACCTTACGGTGACCATGGCATTCCTGAAACGCGGACTCGTGCTCTATCCCGGCGCGGGGTACGCGGGCACGGTGCGCGTTGCGGACCTCGGCATCCCATCGGAGGTTGCGGAAAAAGAACATCTGTCGGTGAGCCTGTTGGATAAGGATTCTGTCTGGGGCGTTCTCAGCAGCAGATTGTCCGATGCGCACAAGGGGGACTTCGGTCACCTCATGGTCGTCGCCGGCTCGCCGGGCAAGGCTGGGGCGGCAATCATGGCTGCCAAAGGAGCGCTCAGAGCAGGAGCAGGGCTCGTGAGCGTGGCAACGCCGAACAATCTTGTCCCGATCATCCAAGCGCAGGTCGCGGAGGCCATGTGTGTCCCTTCAGCCGAGAGCATCGAAGGGACATTGGGGATCGGGTCTGAAGAAGAACTGCTCAAGACCATGGGAACCATGAGCGCTTGCGCGATCGGTCCGGGGCTTTCAACACACTACGAAACGGTCCAGGCTGTGCGGAATCTTATTCAACGACTCACGATCCCGGCGGTGATCGACGCGGACGGGTTGAATGCGCTTGCCGGATTCACGGATATTCTTAAACGCGTAAAAGCGCCGGTTATTCTGACCCCGCACCCCGGTGAAATGGGGAGGCTGCTGGGCATATCATCCGATGATGTACAGAAGAACAGGATCGGTGTCTCTTCGGAATTTGCCAGAAAGTATAACGTTACGGTCGTACTCAAGGGCGCGGCCACGGTGGTCGCGACTCCTCATGGATGGGTGTTCATCAACTCCACGGGAAACCCCGGCATGGCATCCGGCGGGACCGGAGACGTGCTCACCGGCATGATCGGCAGCCTCCTTGCCCAGGGATACAGCGCAAGTCAGGCCGCGTGTCTCGGCGTTTATCTGCACGGACTGGCTGGGGACCTTGCGGCTGAGGAAAAAGGCGAAGCTTCAATGATCGCCGGAGATCTGATTGATAAAATTCCTCATGCTTTTAAAGAAATGACGTAACTACTCAGGTCAGTCTCACACAAAGCCACAAAGGCACGAAGAAAGGCTTTAATTCCTAACAAGCCCGTTTCATGCTGTGATTTCCTTCGTGTGCTCCGTGGCTTCGTGTGAGCATAAGGTTTTGGTCCCGAGTAGTTACGAAATGACATCGTAACTGTGGTTAAATCCGGATTCACCTTGAGAGGTCCTTATGCTTATTGCAAAAGACATCATGACCACAGACGTATTGGTCGTCAAGCCCGATACCTCCATCGAGGAGCTTTCTTCCATTCTCGTGAATAACGAGATCAGCGGTGTGCCGGTGGTTGACGACTCGGGCGCGCTCTACGGCATCGTGACCGAGAACGACCTCATCAGCCGGAACAAACGGCTTCACATTCCCACGGTGGTAAGCTTCCTGGATGCGGCCATTTATCTGGAAAGCTCAAAAAAATTTGAACAGGAAGTAAAACGCCTGACAGCCACACGGGTAGGGGACATCTGCGCCCGCAAGGTTGTTACGATCACGGAAGACACCACGGTCATAGACATCGCCGAGATCATGTCGGAGCAAAAGGTCAATCTGCTGCCGGTGCTTAAGGCCGGCAAGGTCGTGGGCATCGTGGGCAAGCGCGACATGGTGAAGGCTGTCATACGACAGGCCGAGTAATGTTCAGCGTGATCACGTCAAGCCCCGAGCAGACCTGGGAGATCGGACGGCTGCTCGGAAAATTGCTTGACGCAGGCGATACCGTCTGTTTATACGGCGATCTCGGCGCCGGCAAGACAAATTTAGCCTACGGCATCGCCCGGGGATTAGACGTACGGGAGCAGTACATCACGAGCCCGACCTTCACCTTCGTGAATGAGTACCAGGGACGCGTACCGCTCTATCACATCGATCTTTACCGCCTCAAAGGACCTGATGAACTGGAGAACATCGGGTTCGACGAATACATTGAATCCGATGGTGTGACCGTGATAGAATGGGCCGAACGGGCCGAGGATGAATTGCCCGAGGTGAGCTTGGGCGTCTACCTTACCGCCGTTGATGAAAAGAGCCGCGAGTTCGGATTTCTCGCGGAAGGGGAACGGTACGAGAAGCTGGTGGCGGAATTGAAGCAGGAACTGGATCGAATAAAACCGCTGACCGGATAACAGGATTGTAACTACTCAGGCACAGAAGAAAACCATCAAAGGAATCGTATGAAGAAGATCGGCATCATTGCCAAGAATATTCCCGCAGCGCAGAAGGCTTCCCGGAAGCTGGCCTCATGGCTTGAGGCGCGGGGTAAAAAGGTCTTCATCGACAGCGAGACCGCGGCGGCCATCAACAGGCGGGGTTACGAACCGGATGAGATCCCGGCGCTCGTTGAAATGATCATCGTGCTCGGGGGTGACGGTACGCTTCTGTCCGCAGCGCGGCTTGTCGCCGATGCCCATGCCGATGTTCCGATCTTTGGCGTCAATCTTGGCAGCCTGGGTTTCATGGCGGAGGTATCTCTCGAGGAGCTCTATGGCAATCTGGAGAAGGCCATTGCCGGAAAGCTCGGGACCGAGGACCGGATAATGCTGACCGCGAGCGTGCTCCGTAAGGGAAAGCGCATTGCGCAGTACCGCGTGCTGAACGACGCGGTAATCAACAAGGGCGCGCTTGCGCGCATGATGGAACTCAGGGTATCGGTGAACGACGGGCATTTGACGACGCTCAGGGCGGACGGATTGATCGTGGCGACGCCCACGGGTTCCACCGCATACTCTCTCTCCGCCGGCGGGCCGATCGTTCATCCTACGATCCACTGTTTTGTGCTCACTCCCATCTGTCCGCATACCTTGTCGAACCGGCCTATCGCGTTGCCCGATTCCGTCGTCGTCACGGTATGTCTCACCTCGCCGAGCGAGGATGTTTCACTCACGCTTGATGGACAGATCGGGTTTCCCCTTGAGCCGAACGATGTTGTGGCGATCAAAAAATCCCGGTTCAGGATGAAACTGATCAAACACCCTACAAAGAGCTATTATGAGATTCTCAGAACGAAGTTGAAATGGGGGAATTAGACGTTAGTTCGGAGTTGGGAGTTCGGAGTGCGGAAGGCAAGGTACCATGACAAGGGTTCTCTATTATGGATGATATTCAGCGGGAATTTCTGGATATTGTATCACAGGTCAAGGCGCATCTGGAGTATCGAAGGGCGCTGGGGATGAGCTTCGTTGAGATGGCGTCATCAGGAGATTCCCGGTCAGCAGCACCCGTTGCTTCAAAGGCGGATCCTGTAAAAACAGTATCCTCATTGGTAGAAAAACCTTTTGTATCACAATCAAGTGGACTTGCCGCCGTCCGCGAAGAGCTTGGTGATTGTACCCGCTGTAAACTGCACAAGGGCCGGAAGAACCTCGTCTTCGGAGAGGGCGACCCGAACGCCGCGCTCGTATTTGTGGGCGAGGGACCCGGGCAGGAAGAAGACCTGCAAGGGAGGCCCTTTGTCGGAGCTGCCGGACAACTGCTGACGGACATCATTGTCAAGGGCATGCAGTTGAAGCGCGAGGATGTCTACATCTGCAATATCGTGAAATGCAGGCCGCCGGGCAACCGGAACCCCGAGCCGGATGAGATCGAAGCCTGCGAACCGTTCCTCATCAAACAGCTTCAGGCGATTAACCCGCAGGTCATCATCGGACTGGGCAATGTCGCCGTTAAAACCCTGCTCAAGACAAAAGAGGGGATCACCTCGTTGCGCGGCAACTGGAAAACCTATCAGGGTATCCCGCTCATGCCCACGTTCCACCCGGCATACCTGCTCAGAACTCCATCGGACAAAAGGCTTGTCTGGGATGATATTAAGAAAGTTATGGCGGAGATGGGAAAAAACAAGTGAGTGACGATGGACGAGTGACGAGGGACGAAAAAGCGTCCGTCGTCCTAGTGAACGCAGTGAACGATCGTCCCTCGTCTTTCGTCGAATATTATGGATAGACTCTGGGCTCCATGGCGCATGAAATATATTCTCAGTTCTAAAAAAACAGTTGGGTGCATTCTCTGCGAGGAAGCGAAAAAGAATGACGATCGCAGGAACTATATCCTGTATCGCGGAAAGCATTCCTTTGTGATCATGAACCTCTATCCCTATAACAACGGCCACCTGCTTATCGTTCCTTTTACCCATGAGTCCGAGGTTGACCGATTGCCCGAGGCGGAACTCACTGATCTGATAAAGACAACGCAGGCATCGGTGAATATCCTGAAGCAGGCCATGCATCCCGATGGATTCAATATCGGCATCAATATCGGAAAATCCGCCGGTGCCGGAATTCCCGAACATCTCCACGTACAGATCGTTCCGCGCTGGACTGGCGATTCCAGCTTTATCACGGTTTTTGACGAAACGCGCGTGATGCCGGAGCTGCTCGACGGAACGTATGACAGGCTGCGACCGTATTTTGAAAAGCTAAAAGACTGAATATTTACCACGGAGGCACGGAGACGCGGAGGAGAGCGAAAAGATGGGAAGCTGAGAAGTTGGGAGAATCTACGATTTATATTTTCCCCCTTATCTTGTCACTTCAACGTTTTTCTCAGTGTCTCCGCCTGTGCCCAGCGTTAACGAGTGCGCAGCGCGAGTGCAGGGTATGACTCCGTAGTTGATTTTGATCTACCATCTTCTTGAATTCCATGAATGACCTTACCCCCCTCATGAAACAATACCGCGAGATCAAGCGTCGGCATCTCGACGCAATCCTGCTTTTCCGCATGGGCGATTTCTACGAGATGTTCGACCAGGACGCGGTGACCGCCTCGAAGGTCCTTGAGATCACGCTTACGGCGAGGAACAAGTCAAAGGGCATCGAGACGCCGCTCTGCGGATTCCCGTATCACGCTGCGGAAGGCTATATCGCCAAGCTTATCCGGCGGGGCTTCAAGGTCGCGATTTGCGAACAGATGGAGGACCCCAAACTCGCGAAAGGCATTGTGAAGCGCGAGGTGATCCGGGTGGTGACGCCGGGAACGGTGCTTGATTCCAATCTGCTTGATGCCAAGGACAACAACTACCTCGCTTCCCTGTATCCGCAGAAGGACGGTTTCGGACTTTCCTTTCTCGATATCTCAACGGGCGATTTTTTCATTGCCGAGGTCGAGGGCGGCGATAATCTCGCCGAGCTCGATACCGTCCTTGCGCGGTTCACGCCCCGCGAGATCGTGCTGCCCAGGGACCATGAGTCTGATCCCGGCCTTGCTCTGCTGCTTCGTCAATACACGCAGGCCATCAATGCCTGCGACGACTGGACATTCGACATCACGACCGCCCTGCGAACGCTGCTCGACCACTTCAAAGTCGCCTCGCTCGAGGGTTTCGGCTGCAGCGGCATGAAGTCCGGCATTTCCGCCGCAGGCGCGGCGCTTCGATATATCGAAGAGACGCAGAAGACCGGTCTTGCGAACATACGCCGCATCAAGCCTTTTCTCGTCCGGGAGCACATGGTCCTCGACGCATCATGCCAGCGGAACCTCGAGCTCGTCAAGAACATCTACGATGGATCGACCAAAGGTACGCTGCTTTCCGTGCTCGATTCTACGGTCACGGCAATGGGCGGCAGAAAACTTCGTGAATGGCTCCTGAACCCGCTGATGAGCGCGGTGGAGATCGAGCATCGGCTCGACGCCGTGGCGGAGTTCAAGAACGACCACCAGCTTCGCTCCACCATCATGAAAGCGCTCGGCGCGGTCTATGACCTCGAACGGCTCATCAGCCGCGTCTCACTCGGCGTTGCAAATGCCCGCGACCTGCTTGCGCTTAAACAGTCGTTTACCGCGCTCCCCCGGCTCCATGAATCGCTGATCAGGTGCAATGCCCGATCGATCTATGATATTGCTCAAGACTGGGATGGCCTCCAGGACATCTTTCAGTTCATTGAGGGCGCCATAAACGATGATCCTCCCTATACCTTGCGCGAGGGGAAACTGATCAAAAAAGGATATAACACCGAGCTCGACGAGCTGCGCTCCATCAGCTCGGAAGGCAAGGGTTGGATCGCAGGTATCGAGCTGCGCGAGCGCGAACGCACCGGCATCAGCTCGCTCAAGGTAAGTTACAACCGGGTCTTCGGGTATTATATCGAAGTAACAAAGACCAACCTCGCGAATGTGCCGCAGGATTTCATCCGCAAGCAAACGCTTGCGAACGCCGAACGTTATATCACGCCGGAGCTCAAGGAATATGAGGAAAAGGTCCTCGGCGCGGAGGAAAAGATCATCGATCTGGAGTACCGGCTGTTCCAGCAGGTGCGTGAAACGGTTGCCGCCTCTACTGTCAGGATCCAGGAAATGGCGAGGCGCGTCGCATTGCTCGACAGCCTGGCCTCTCTTGCCGAGGCCGCGGCAAAGAATAATTATGCGAGGCCAATGATCCTCGACGGGGATATGCTCAAGATCGTCGAGGGCAGACATCCGGTCATTGAGCAGCTCTCGCTTGAAGAACGGTTCATTCCGAACGACACGCTCCTGGACTGCGAGGAGAACCAGCTGATCGTCCTGACCGGGCCGAACATGGCGGGCAAGTCCACCTATATGCGGCAGGTGGCGCTGATCACGATCATGGCACAGATGGGCGGGTTTGTTCCCGCGCGCGAGGCGACGGTCGGCATCGTGGACCGGGTGTTTACGCGCATCGGGGCATCGGATTTCATCACGCGCGGCCAGAGCACCTTCATGGTCGAGATGAACGAAACGGCCAACATCCTGAACAATGCCACGGACCGGAGCCTCATCATCCTCGACGAGATTGGCCGGGGCACGAGCACCTTCGACGGCATCAGTATTGCCTGGGCCGTGGCTGAATACCTTCATACGAAGATCAGGGCGCGGACCCTGTTCGCCACGCACTACCACGAACTCACAGAACTCGCTCTCACCATGGACCGGGTGAAGAACTATACCGTGGCGATCAAGGAATGGAACGACCAGATCATCTTTCTCCGGCGCGTGGTGGAAGGCGGGGCGGACAAGTCTTACGGCATCCAGGTGGCGCGCCTCGCGGGACTCCCGGAAGCGGTGATCCAGCGCGCACGGGAAGTGCTGGCAAATCTCGAAAAGGCCGAGTTCAACGACCAGGGTGAGCCCCGCCTGGGCGGGGCTTCAAAATTCGGATCAGGAGAAGGGGCGAACGGGGGACGCGGGGAGAAGAACGCAAAAGCCGGGAAAGCGGCACATGTGGAACCACAGCTCGGTCTGTTCGCAAGTGAAGCGGGCCTGATATTCAAAGAGATATCGGACCTGGATCTTGATGCCATGACGCCGCTCGATGCCATGAATACGCTGCATGATCTCAAAAACAAAGTGAGGAAGAGCTGATATGCCCGCGATGAAAGAGAAGAACTTCTACAGGACGTTCATCATTTCAACGGGCCTGGTCATCGCGCTGGTCCTGTCGGGGATATTCCTTGATATGGTCATACGGACCAGGCAACTGATGAATGAGGAGAATATCATACAAGCGCGCGTCGTCTTTAACACCCTCGTTTTGACGAGAACGTGGAATGCGAATTACGGCGGAGTCTATGTAGAGAAGAAAAAGGGTGTGGAATCCAATCCTTACCTGATAAACCCGGATATCAAGACCGTGGACGGGAGGGTATTTACCCTGCGAAATCCGGCATTCATGACCCGTGAGCTGTCGGAATATGCCGAGAACGAGGGGATGTTCAAGTTCCATATCACCAGTCTGAAGCTCATGAACCCTCATAACGAGCCCGACGAGTTTGAAAAAAAGGCGCTTCTCCAGTTCGAAAGCGGCGCAGTGAAGGAAGTTTCCGGAACTGAATTGGTCAACAACAGAACGTATTTCAGGTACATGGCGCCGCTCTATATTAAAAATGATTGTCTGCAATGTCATAAACACCAGAACTATGCCGTCGGAGACGTACGGGGAGGAATCAGCATAACCTTCGACATCGAGGACCGCCAGAGAAAGATCAGGTCCAATACCATTACCATTGTACTATTCGGCATTGTCACAACCCTGTTTCTATTGGGACTGATCTATTTTTTTATGGCACGGTTGATAAAGAGGTTTGACCAGGCGTGTCAGACGATCGAGAAGATCGCCATTACCGATGCGTTGACAGAACTGTTTAACCGGCATCATATTATGCTGCGTTTTGAGGAAGAGTTTGAAAAGTTCAAGCGGCTGAAAATGAATGTGAGCTGTATCCTGATAGACGTTGACAATTTCAAGGCCATCAACGATTCATACGGTCACCAGATTGGGGACCAGGTCCTCCAGGTCATTTCCGCCCGTATGCGTGACACGATTCGTGCCTACGACATTCTTGGCCGCTACGGGGGTGAGGAATTTTTGATCATCCTGCCGGACACCAGTCTGGAAGATGCCCGGGGTCTTGCCGAGAGGATCCGTACTCATGTCAAAGAAGAGACGGTCAACAATGCCACCGTCACCCTGAGCCTCGGGGTGGTGTGTGTCCAGGCGAGCGACCGGTCGGTGGACGATATCATCAGGAGGGCTGATGAGCATTTATATAAGGCAAAAATGAGCGGCAGAGACCGGGTTTCTGCATAGGGGCACGATAAAAAGCGGCTGCTCAACGGGAGGATGTTCCGGAGCAATTCCCTGTTGACACCCTGCCCCGGTTTCTGGTAGTATCTCGGCACAGAACATTTGAAAGGAGTCGTATCAGCAATGCAGGTAATTTTACGGGAAGATATCGACAAATTGGGTAAAATAGGAGACCTCGTCAAGGTCGCCGACGGCTATGCCAGGAATTTTCTGGTGCCGAACAAGAAGGCTATCGAGGCAACGCCCGATAACCTGAATGCCATGAATCACGCGAAGAAGATGGTCTCGGACCGCGTCCGCAAGATAAAAAAAGAGGCCACGGGGGAAGCAGACCGGATCAGAGGACTTGCCGTCATCATCAAGGCCAAGACCGGTGAAGAGGGCAAACTCTTCGGTTCCGTGACTTCAATGGACATCGCTGATGCGGCGAAGGCGCTGGGCGTGGAGATCGACAAACGGAAGATCGTCCTCGATGAGCCGATCAGGCGTCTCGGCGACTATACCGTCTCCGTGAAGCTGCATGCCGACATTCTCGCGGAATTCAAGGTCTCGGTGGTCGCGGAAGAGTAGCTCTTAAACCAACAGAATTCAGGAGCCAGGAGACAGAAGTCAGGAGATCCATTCCGGTTTCTGACTTCTGGCTTCTTTTTTTCTTTTTGCCCTTCGCGAGGTTCTGCCATGTCCGTTCAGACCGAAGTTTCTCTTCAAAAACTCCCCCCGCAAAATATCGAAGCCGAGCAGATGGTGCTTGGCGCCATCCTGATCGAGAACGACTCCTTGAACAAGGTCATTGAAACCCTCTCTTCCGACGATTTCTACAAGGACACCCACCGCAGGATATTCTCCGCCATGCTCGACATGTTCGAGACCGGGGAAGCGATCGACCTCGTAACGCTGTCGGACGCGCTTCGCGGCAAGACCGGGCTCGAGGCGGTGGGGGGGGCGTCATACCTCGCAACGCTCGTGAGCCTCGTTCCCACGGCGGCGAACATCAAGCACCACGCGCGGATCGTGCGCGAGAAGGCCGTTCTTCGCAAGCTCATCCACTCCGCCACCGATATCATCACCCAGAGCTACGAAGACTCGCGGACCGTGGTTAACATCGATGAGCTCCTGGACCGCGCCGAGAAATCGATCTTCGAGATAGCCCAGGGCAAGATCAAAGATTCCTTTGTCTCCATGAAGAACATCGTGGGGCACAGCTTCGCGATCGTGGAACGGCTCTATGAGAAGAAAGAGATGGTCACCGGCCTTGCAACCGGTTTTCTGGACCTGGACGAGAGGACCTCGGGCTTTCAGCAGAGCGACCTGATCATCGTTGCGGGCAGGCCATCCATGGGCAAGACGGCGTTCTGCCTGAATATCGCGGCCTATGCTGCCATCGAAAAGGGAAAGTCGGTGGCGATTTTCAGCCTTGAAATGTCCAAGGAACAGCTTGTGCTGCGCATGCTGGGCTCCGAATCGCGTGTGGACGCGCACAAACTGCGGACCGGCCATTTGTCGGAGCGCGACTGGACGCCGCTCTCCACCGCTGCGGGCAAGCTGGCGGACGCGCCGATCTTTATCGATGATACCGCCGCGATCTCGGTGCTCGAGACGCGGGCCAAGGCACGCAGGCTGAAGGCCGACCAGGGGCTTGACCTCGTCATTGTCGACTATCTGCAGCTCATGCGCGGCAGGGGCGATGAGGGCAGCCGCGAGCAGGAAATTTCGAATATCTCACGCTCGCTCAAGGCGCTCGCCAAAGAGCTCCAGGTCCCCGTCATTGCGCTCTCGCAGCTGAACCGGGCGGTGGAGACGAGGCCCGGCAAGGAAAAAAGACCCATGCTCGCCGACCTTCGCGAATCCGGCGCCATTGAACAGGACGCGGATGTGATATTATTCATCTATCGCGATGAGGTTTATAACAAGTGTGAATGCCCCTACGACGGAGAGTGTCTGTGCGGCCAGAGGGGAAAGGCCGAGGTGATCATCGGGAAACAGAGAAATGGACCGATCGGCAAAGTGGACCTGACGTTCGTCAACCGGTACACCCGGTTTGAAAATGCCGAGAAGAGGGCATTTTGATATCCTGCTTTGTTGTCCCTCATGCGGTCATTCCCGTAGTGATTCTGAGCGGGAATCTGGTTCTCAGTGATAATAAAACCATATCTCCGATAGAGGCGTTCGGAGATGAAAATCAAAAAAAAGACTGTTAGCCGGGAGGTTCCCCGTGGCTTCAGAAAAAGCATCGATCAGCGAACAGGTACAAAAATTCCTGAGAAAATCCGATTGGAAATCAGCCATAGGGGAGATGGAGAAGCTTTTCGCTCTTGACCCCGACCCGATGGTCCGGGTGCGGATTGGCGACGCGCGCCAGAAACTCGGCCAGAAAACAGAGGCTGTCAAAGAGTACATCCACGCTGCGGACCTGTATGCCGACGGAGGGTTCGTGGTCAAGGCCCTTGCGCAGTACAAACTGGCGCTCAGGAACGATCCAACGAACAAGGACGCCCAGAACAAAATTGAATCACTTCATTCCAACAAGACGGTCACCGAGATGAAGCTCGAGCCGATCGAGGTCGGAACACAGGAACCCATCAGCAGCGTTATCCCGCTCTTCTCCGACTTTACCCAGGAAGAGTTCAATGAATTCACCAAGCGTATGATCATTCATACGATACCACCGGGCAAGGCTATCATCAATGAAGGGGACACGGGAAGGTCGGTATTTATCCTTACCCGCGGGTCCGTAAAAGTCTTTTCCACAATCATGGGGAAGAAAATGGAACTTGCAGCCCTTCATGCCAGCGATTTCTTCGGCGAGATCGCGTTTCTCACGGGCAAGCCAAGGACCGCGACCGTTGAAACCGTTGAGGAAACGGACGTGCTCGAGGTGGTTGAGGCTGATCTCACTGAAATGATCAGCAAGAGCCCCCGGATCAGGGAAGTCCTGCATAACTACCACGAACAGCGCGTGAAAAGCACGCTCAAAAAAGTCAAAGATACGTTGTAACATCGCAGGACGCTTGAGAGACGGAGAATGAGGGACGCAGGACGAGAGACGAGGGACGAGAAGTCTGCTACGTCCGTCGTCCTAGCGAGCGAAGTCACGCCGTGGCGTGATCGTCCATCGTCCATCGGTAGCTAGTCGTCTGTCCGCTCATCGGAGGTGCCTATGCATCGTCATCCGGCTGTTGCAGGACAGTTCTACAAAGGATCTTCCGAGGCACTCAGGAAGCAGGTCCGGGAATTCATCGTACCCGGTGTTTCGAAAATTAAGGCTCTCGGTATCATATCACCCCATGCGGGTCTGATCTATTCCGGATCAGTGGCCGGGGCCGTGTACAGCCGGATCGAACTGCCGGATACTATTGTGCTTATCGGGCCGAACCACACCGGTCTTGGGGCGCCGGTTTCCCTCATGGCAAAAGGCCAATGGGAGACACCGCTTGGCCTGGTGGAGATCGACGAATCCCTGGCAGCTGCGATCCTCTCGAAGTCCCCGCGTATCCACGAAGATTCCCTTGCTCATCTCCGCGAACATTCCCTTGAGGTCCAACTCCCCTTTATTCAAAATTTGAAACAGGAATTCAAGATCGTTCCGATCCAGATGCTCGACACGAGGCTTGAGACGTGTAAAGAGGTGGGAAAGGCGGTGGCGGAGGCGATTGCGGAATTGGGAATGCGGAATGCGGAATGTAAAGCGAAGGATAACACCGAACGCAGCCTGCCCCCGAATGCATCAATCAGGGGAACTCCGCACTCCGAACTGCCCCTTATTGTGGCCAGTTCCGACATGAGTCACTATGAACAGGCGGCTATAGCAAAAGAAAAGGATTTTAAAGCTATTCAGCAGATCCTGGACCTCGACCCCGAAGGGCTATATCGCGTGGTCAAGGAGTATGGTATCACCATGTGCGGGTTCGGTCCGGCAGTGGCAATGCTTGTTGCCTGCAAACTTCTCGGTGCCTCCAAAGCAGAGCTGATCAAATACACGAACTCCGGCGATGTGAGCGGCGACTACGAACAGGTGGTCGGGTATGCCGGAATGGTGATCAGATAGTTTTTTCAGAAAAAGTGTATTAATGTTTTTTCGCCTCCTTCGCTGAATCTGGGGCTCATTTTGGAGGATAATCGAAAAAGAAGAGCATAGCCAACCAAGTCAGTGTATGATGTTTCCGCGACGAAATATCAAATCACGGACAGGAAAGCCATGCTCTTTATAACATTACTGAATAAGATCGAAAAATTCAAGTCATTTGTTTACAAGAAAGCGCACCTGGAACAGATTGACGGGGAAGAAGCGATAGTAGTCGAGATCGAGCCGCGAAAGAATGCAAAACCGGTTTGTCGAGTATGCATGAAGCAGTGCGGCACTCATGCCACAGAAAAGTCCCGGCTGTTCGAGTACGTTCCCTTCTGGAAGTGGAAGGTGTATCTTCGGTACGCGCCGCGTCGTGCTAATTGCACCATTGACGGAGCATTGGTGGAGTTGATGCCTTGGGCAGAGGGCAAGGAACGGAAGACAAAGACGTATCAGGTGTTCCTGGCGAAGTGGGCGCAGCGGCTTTCCTGGCTGGAAACCGCGAGAGTATTCCATACCAGCTGGGACAGCGTTTATCGGGCGGTCAAATTCGTGGTGGAATACGGCCTCGCCAACAGAAGTTTGGAAGGCATTGAAAAGATCGGGGTTGACGAGATCAAGGTACAGAAGAACCTCTTTCTCACCCTTGTCTATCAGCTGGATTCGCATTCAAAGCGTTTGTTATGGAGTGGACAAAAACGCCGAGTGAAGACGCTGCTCCGTTTCTTCAAAGAGTTCGGAAAGGAGCGATCAAAGCGGCTCAAGTTCGTCTGCACCGACATGTGGGCACCCTATCTCAAGGTGATCAAGAAAAAGGCGCCACAGGCGATCCACGTGCTGGATCGATTTCACATTATGAAGCACATCAACGACGCCATAGATACCGTCCGTCGAGAGGAAGCGCGGCAGTATAAGGGGACGAATCAGGAAGCCCTTCTGACGAACAGCCGGTGGCCGCTCCTTAAGAATAAACCGAATCTGACGGAGAACCAGGTTGTCAAATTGAAGGAACTGCTCGGCAGCAAGCTGAAATCCGTGAAGTCGTACCTGATGAAAGAGGACTTCCAGCAATTCTGGACATACCAGTCCCCGGTGTGGGCGGAGAAGTTTCTGGATGCATGGATCAAACGAACGATGTACTCCCGAATTGATCCGATGAAGAAAGTCGCCCGAATGCTTCGTAAGCATCAGGCGCTCGTATTGAATTGGTTTAAGGCGGATGGAGCCGTATCCGGGGGTATGGTGGAGGGTTTTAACCTCAAAGCAAAACTGACTATGAGAAAAGCGTATGGCTTTCGGAACGTTGAAACGCTGCAAACGGCCTTATATCATACGCTTGGTAAACTGCCGGAACCGAAAATCAACCACAGATACTGCTGAGGACCCGTTTTTTCAAGAAGACCCGTAACGTTAATAGTGAAACCATGTCTCGTTGTCTTGCTACCGCTTTTTCATAACCGGTCATTTACCTTCCCCGTCATTCTTCATCCCGTCAATTGATATCCTTGTCGTATGTATTAATAAAAACGGTGAGAACAAATTTAAACTGCATCTCGCACACAGGCACCAATAACCCGCTGGTATCGTTCACCTTGAATTAAAATATAGTACTCAGGAGGTGTTACGATGAAGAGGGAAGAAGGAATGCGGGGGATGACATTAATTGAATTGATGCTCGTTATTGCTATCATGGCTATCTGTGCAGGGTTCACATCACATGGGATGGAATTGATCCGCAGGGAACGCGTGGCAAGCGCCGCTCGAGATCTGTATGCCGACATCCAAAAGGCCAGGGTGGACGCCATGACGCGCGATGACAGGGGATTCGGGATACGCCTGGTTTCTCAAAACTCCTATGTGATGTTCAAATTCGATGACTGTAATACCGATTCCAACTATGATTCCGACACCTGCTTAGGCGGGACGAGAGAAGAGACGGACATCGTTCAGAGAGAACTGCATCCCTCGGTCGTGCTTCATAAGACAAATCCTTCCACCGAAGTCAGCAACGACGTGAGAATATTCGATCGCTTCGGCAGCCCTCGACGTTCCACGGGAGGAATGGGAGGCATAACTATTTTAGTCGGCAATAATCAGGATGCCGGTCCAATACGGTGTATCAGTATCAGCACCAATAGAATACGGGAAGGTATCTGGAATGGGTCGCAATGCAGTTCATAGTTACGAAGTAAAATTTGAAAGCATTGAGTACTGATAGTCGCTTTTCTTCCAAACTTTCAGCACTCCATTTTTTATTATATTTCTATCCCCGATGGATTCGTTAGGGGACGAATCTGGTTTTTCTATTAACACCATTTCTCCGATAAAGGCATTCATGGATGTCAGAGTTGTTGGTTGCGGTTAAAGACCGCGCTATGTAATCCATTACATACATAAGAAGCCATCCCTCCATATTCCCTTCAGTTAAATTGACAACTCTATGTATTTAAATGATAATTATGTGAGTACGAGTCTTGCATAACCATATGACGAGGCACGGCGATGTTTTATCCAGAAAGGTTATATAGTGTTAAAATTTAGACTCATATGTCCCGATTGTGGCTCTATGGTCATTACCCCCTTTCCTCAGGCCGTGGTTTTGGAACGCTGCCCAGGGTGCTCATGCCATATCTGGGACCTGAATGATGCGCTCATGGCGGACCTTTATGTGCCGGGACAGGATTCTTCCACAAGCAGGAATTTTCATGCTGAGAACTGAGGAAAAGCATATGCGATCTAACAGCAATGTCGAAAACGGCGTAACATTGATAGAACTGATCGTCGTTGTTGCTATTATCGGCATAATAGCAGGTTTTGCAACTCTCGGATTCGATTTTGTCAACAGGGAGCGGCTTTCGAGCGCAACAAAGGAGCTTGTTGCCGACATCCAGCAGGTGCGGGTGGATGCGTTGACTTCAGGTCAGACCGGAACCACGGGTATGGGAGTCGGCATCAGATTCATGCCGACCACTTCCTATACCCTGTTTACCTGGAATGATATTAATCTGGACTTTGCGTACAACGGAACCGGCGAGGAAGAATCAGTGGAAACGCGCACAATTTCGTCCCGGTTATCGCTCCAGCTAAACACCATCCCGGGTGATCCGGCTTATACGGTTTTAGTTTACAACAAGACGGGCGTGCCGATGCGGTATAAGGCTGATGGCAGTTCCATCGCGGGAGATATGATCATTACAATATCCGATGGGACAGCAAGTAACGTAAAGTGCATCAGCGTGACCACAAATTTCATACGGGAAGGAGTGTTAAGTGGCACAAACTGCATTCAATAATAAGAAGGGTTTTAGTCTCATAGAGCTGATGATCGCCATGATGATCATCATGGTTACCATGCTGGCGCTCCTGACCTCCATCGTCACATCCATGAGCACAAACATGGGTAATGAAATAAGGAACACCGCCATCAGGGTCACGAATGAGACTGCGGAGGCGCTGCTTGCTCTCCCGATAGACGACGCGGAGCTGTCAACCGGTTCCACTCACGTAAATACCTTTACTACCGGTCCGACTGGACAGCAAGCCAAGGGATTCCCGAATCCAACGCAAAAAATCAGGGGGTATGAGATAACATACACGATAACATGGGACGTGATATCTTCGTCTGCAAATCTCAAGCAGGTCAATATTGCCGTGGCCTACAGCCATAAAAATAATAATTACTCAAACGTTTCATTGATCTATAAGCACCGGGCAATATGATGGAGAGAATTGATAACAGGAAGATGATGGGGAACGATCGTCGAAGAACCGGCGGTAGCGAACTGTCACCTGACGGGTTACCAGTGAGCATATCTCAGGAAGGGCGAAACATGATTGAACTCAGAACATTAAACTCCGAACTCCGGACCTCGAGGGGAGTTACCCTGATAGAACTTCTGGTCGTACTCACTATTTTCTCGATCGTCATGGCTGGTCTGTATTCGGCATATTCCGCGCAGATGAAAGCGGGAGTTAATGAATATAAGCTTGCGCAATCGGAGATGGAGTTCCAGATCGGTAAGATGGTCATGGAACGAGATCTGGCCATGGCCGGCTATGGTATTGCGGATAATTACTCAGCAGTCACCCCGTCATTTACTCCACGCGTTGCGGCCGCGACGGATAACAACCCTGATGCCTTGACTATCGTGGGCACCGCTCTCGGGAGGGAATCGAGGGCCACGCAGGCATGGTCTTATACGATGATTGCGAGCGCGGCAACGACAACGGATTTTTATCCCTTTTCAACGCCTACTTCTACTCTTCAGGACGTACGAGAAAATCTAAGATCAAATGATGCGATCGTCTACATGAACGCGACTACCAGGAACCTGTTGGCTACCAGCGCACCGAACAATATAACCGGCAAGACCTGGCTCTTTTCCTTTCCCCCGGGCGGCACAAATCCTCGCCCGGATCCGCTTGACATGGGCATAGTTGCTTATGGCTTGCAAACCCAACCCACCGGGTCCGGCGTTTACGCAGACTATCCTTATTATACGGTTGAATATTTACTGAGTGCGACGAACTCGTTATCCTTTTGCGCGCCGGGCAGCAAGAACCTGCTGCGGTCGGAAAACAGACAGAATCCTCCGACCGATCCGGGCCAGCCGCTTTTCAACTGCGTTCTCGATTTTCAGGTCGCTTTTGGGATCGATACGACTGAAGACGGGCTCATTGACTGCTGGGACAACGGTGGTATAACCGAAGCGGCAGGATATCCTGTCAATGTGCTCAGAACGAGGTTTAAACAGATCAAAGTATATATTCTCGTGCAACAAGGGAAAATGGACCCCAATTTCACCTCTCCAAGCACCATTCGGGTCGGTGACGCGAGTCTGAATGCATGCGGGGGAGGGGGCGTCGGCAGGAATGTCAGCTTGCTGGCGACACAAACGAACTACCGGTGGAGAGTCATAGCTTTAAGCGTAACGCCGAGGAACATAAGATAAAGAGAACACACGCAATGGAAGGCAGACTGAGAGTACAGATTCGATTCAAGCGAGGTTGAATGATATGAAAAAAATGACAACAGACCATGCTGCAATCCTCGATCGGCGATTGGCGATCGGTAATGAAAGAGGCATCGCGCTTGTCATGGCCCTGATCATCACCCTGGTGGTGTTCCTGCTGATCATGAGTACCGTATACATGACTACTACTGCAACGAAGATTTCCGGCGCGGGCAAACGATATGCTTCGGCATCAGAGGCGGCGGACGGCGCGGTGGAGGTGATGAAAGACGCCATCAATCTCACGATGTATGGCGAACCGATCAGCTCGCTGCCGCTCACGAATACATCGGGTCTTCTGAATGCTTTGTCGAATATCAACGCACCTACAAAGGTAACTGTCAATTTGTCGGGCACCAGTTTGTTCCAAACCTACACAGCGGAAATTATCGTCGAACGGCTGTATTCACAAGCAATACCCGGCGGGCGTCTTGAGTTTGCCAGGTCCGCGGGCGGAAGTGGCGGCACGGCCGTTTATTACAAGATCAACACGGTTGTCACAGGCCCGAATAACAGCAGGGCTGAAACCACGGCGTTGTATCGGTTCGTAGGATAAAGGAGAGAAATATGAAAAACATACAAATACAAAACACGGATCCAATTAAAGTAGTTGTCCTCTGTCTCGTGTTGATGTTCTCCGCACAATTTGTCCAGGCGGCGGCCGATGACATGAGCAATTTCTGCTCAATTCCACCCTTCGTCGCCACCGGCACGAAACCGAACCTGTTGCTCATGATAGACAATTCATCGAGTATGTACGACCTTGCATATCAAGATACGAGCAAGACTTATTGCGCCAATGCGCCACTTACCGTTTGTACCGCCAACGCAGATTGTATCAGCGCCGGGACTACCTATTGTCTAACCAGTACCGTAACTTCGACCACGCCTGGAACATTCTCGCCAAAACCTTGTACTGTGAACGCCAACTGTACAGCGCCTGGTAGTAAGTGCACGAGTGGTTTTTGCACCAAGTGCAACACTACTACGGGAGTTGGGGATTGCACGAGCACGCCGGCCATGGTATCGGTTGACCCGAAAACATGTACTACGAATGCGGATTGCGACGCGGGCGATGCCTGCAATAATCAGAATTTATGCACTGCTACCCGCCAGTGCTATGACAATTCGTCATACGATAATTCACAAACGTATGGTGGTTATTTTCTGTCGACTTCCACATACAATTATGATTTTCCGAACAATAAATTCTCGAGCGTGGCAGGTTTGCCGGGGACGTGCACCTATTCGTCAGGAACGTATTTGTGCGTGAATACCTCGATCACGGGAACGGTAGAAACCGTAAATACGAACTCAACAGGATTCGTGGCGACCGGGAACTTCCTGAACTGGCTGACGGCTTCCAAGTTTGACATCCAGAAACTCATCCTGACCGGCGGAAAATATGACGCAACAACAGATCCTGCAAATCCAGGGTTAATTGCTGAAACACGGGGGTGCGCGGGCAGAAAATTTCTAAAGTCAATTCCGGGTGTGGCCCTGACCTTCGCCGTCCATGGCGGGGTCCCGGGGGGTATTGGCTCGACCCAGAGTCAGGCTACGGAGTACGGCCAGACCTATGTTGAGATCTACACAGGCACGTATAACGAAGCTGATTGTCTGTTGGCAGCGAGTTATTGGAGCGATATAACGCACGCGAATCTCGGCCCATTTCAGAACGCGAGCAAAGGTTGCGTAGGAGCGGGAAACGGAGTGCTCGACGCTGTCTCTATGTGGAACCATATCCTTCACGACTGTTATCAGGGCATAACGGGCGGAGGCGGGGGGTATGGCACAAACTTGGGTCCTCTCGAGGCTGAGTGTAAAGCAATTTATGCCGACATTCCTCCAGGCTCGATGAATGACCTGAGTGCGGGCTATGCCGTGTGCTCGAGCGTATTGTCTTATACTGATCCCAGCGGCAATCCCCAGGTCGGTTATTTAGGCGCATGCTGGAACGGTACAAATTTTAGCGGACCTTGTACGCCGAATGCAGCGCTGAACGACGTGAAGCAAATGGAGAATTATTGCCTGGGAAACATCAACTCGAATCCGGTGGTGGACCCATCATCTACCGTTATACCCGGTACGGGCTCGAGCGTTCCCGGTTGGGTCATGGAACAGGGGCTTATGAATACCGTCCCTGCGGGAACCCTTAAGGTCAAAGTCGGCCTTGCCACGCCGCCGACGGGGTTGATATACACGTATAAAGACAGCATCCTGTTCGGAGCAATGAAACTTAATATCAATGGCTCAAGAACCGAATGTTCCTCATCCGGATCAGTCCCCTGCTATAAAGCCTGTTCATCAACCATAACGAGAACATGTCTTGTGAGTACGGACTGCCCTTCAGGAGAATCATGCGTTTCGCTGCCGGCAACGGATGGCGGGCAAGTTATTTCCCCTGTCGGGGGCGTCTGTTCGGCTACGACCAGCCAATTTTGCACCGATGATATTAACTGCCCTTACGGTGAAACGTGCACTATCAGCATCGGAAACCATGGGTCGGGTCTCATCCATGAGATCGATAACATTGTAGCGAGTTCATGGACGTCTGTTGGCGAAGGGTTTTATGAGGCGATCGGATATTTTGCCCAGAACCAGTCTTCTCCTAGCCAAAGCAAGGACTTCAGGTTACAGACAGGCACCTGCTCAGTCACGACGAGCCTAACGTGTAACCCAGCAGATACGTTTCCGTGCCCGAGTCCGGAAACGTGTCAGACAGGAATTACCAAGGGAGATTATAATATTACCAAGAACCCTTCAAGCGCCTGGTGTCGGTCGAATAACATTATGATTATCACCGACGGTATGTCCACCGCTGATCAGAATTCTGGACCCACTAATCTTGTCCAGTCAAATGGGAACAACTATCCTGCGCCCTACACCAATAGTTCGAATTATGGAAATTGCTCGACATATAAAGGGAGCAGTAACCTTGCGGGTCTCGCGTGGATTGCTAAAAATAAAAAGATCAATGATAGCGCCTTTACTTCGTCGACAATTAGCTCTGTAACTCCGACGCTGAACAACCAATCCATAAATACCTACGTCGTTTACACGGGTCCCACGACCAACACCGGAATAGGTCTTTGCGACGCTTATACGCTTATGCAAAAAACGGCCGCCAACGGCGGCACGACGCTCTACACCGCGGCAAGCACCACCCAATTGTACGCTTCTTTAAATCAGGCACTGGGAAGCATAGCTGCTAAAGCAGCCTCGGGTAGCGCGGTGTCGGTGCTCACGACCTCGGCGCGAGGCGTGGGGTCCATGCTCCAGGCATATTTTTTCCCTACCAGTAAGCTCGGCAGTGGGAAGGATCTCAGCTGGTTGGGATATACTCAGAATATCTGGATCGACACGAAGGACAACCTCAGAGATGATTATAGCGGCACCGGCACTTCCGACGCTCATCTCATCCTCAGTCAGGACCGGGTGATGATGATGAATGTTGATCCGGCTTCGAACGCAACCAAGGTTGGCCTGTTTAGTACGCTTGCGGACGGCACTGCAGGATCCCTTGCATCATGTGCGACGACCACTGTTGAAGACTTCAACCAGATTATCCCGCTATGGGAGGGAGGGAATAAACTTGCCCAGGTGACCGCATCCGATGATGGTACTGAAAGGAATATTTTTACGGCAATTCCGGGCGGAACCGGAATGGGCGCAGCTGGCGGCATAACGTTCAATAGGAGCACGGTGACCGGAAATGCGACCCTGTCCGCTGCGTTGAATCCTGATTCCACGTATACGGCGGCGGGCATCGTTCGGTATACACGGGGTGTAGCCCTTGAGACCTTCGTGATTAGCGGCGCCAGTTACACCAATTTCAGGGACAGGACACAGGATGATGGCAGTGTTTGGAAGCTTGGTGACGTTATCAATTCCACGCCTAAAGTCGTCGGCAATATCCCCCAAAACACCTACTTTATCGATTACGGAGATGCCACTTATTATAAATTTATTTCGAGCGATGATTTCCGGCATCGGTCTTCCATCGCGATCATCGGGGCCAATGACGGCATGCTCCACTCCTTCAGAGTCGGATACCTCAAGGACAGGACAGAAAATAGTGTTCCATTAGGCACTAACGAGAAGGCGTTGTTCAGAGACTATTACGGCGCGGCAGACAGCGTAAACACCCATCTCGGGGAGGAAACGTGGGCATACATACCGTATAATATTTTACCTTATCTGAAATATTACGCTTCTCAAAATTATCCCGGTTGTCATATTTACGGCGTCGATCTTACCCTAAAAGTATATGATGCCAGTATCGGCGATGGCAGCGTAGCGGCAGCGTCTGCTGCAAAAGCTACCGATGGCAGCTCATGGAGAACGATTGTGATCGGCGGAATGAGGTTCGGCGGCGCATGCTCGAGCGGGACCAACCCGACAGGCCCGCCAATCGCCGGTGCGGGATTCTCTTCATACTTTGCTCTTGATCTTACTGATTACCTTAAAGATACCGGCAATATCCCACCGGGCAGCGCCGTTACTTTGCCGAAGCCGCTTTGGGAGTTTACTGATGCCGCGAATGGTTATGACCTGGGCTATACTACCAGCGCACCGGCGATCGTTCGAACCGGGCCTGCGAGTCAGAACGGAAACTGGTATGTTGTATTCGGGTCAGGTCCCACCCAGCTTCCGACATCAAATCCGAACCGAGACATTGACCGTAACAGGCAGGGCTATATATACATCCTCAATCTTGCGACCGGGGCTTTGATAAAAAAGATACCACTTGACCATAATGCCGTGGTCAGCGATGTTCTGGCGATTGATGCGGATAAGGATTACCAGTCTGAGAAACTCTATTTTGGAACGACTTATGAGAACGGCGCCTCCTGGGCCGGCAAGCTTATGAGCATTACATTACCCTCCAACTTCGACGTTAACGATATCTGTGGCGCGGGATCGGGCGCAACGCCCACCTATGCACTATGCTCAGGATCGTCCCTGAAAACGCTTTTTTCCGGTAACTATCCGTTCACAGCCTCGCCTGATGTGGCAAAAGACGATCTTGGGAATATCTGGGTCTACGCGGGTTCCGGGAAGTACAACAGCTCGTTAGATGAACAGGATTCATCACCACAGGTATTTCTCGGGTTGATTGATAATAGCAATCTCCCGAAGACTGCATCGGGTAGTTCGGCCACAGCTTGTCCGAGCTCGGCTACGTGTTCATCATTAACGGCTCTCTGTAATGTCTCGCTTTGCACGACGTCGGCGTTCGTTCCTACCCAGGGGGGGACTACCCAGATATGCACCTTTGACGGCAATACGTCCAGTTTCAAGACCATTGTCACTACTGTGACGAATGCCGTATCCACCACTCCGCAGAGCAATGCAGGCTGGGTCATTTTTCTTCCCGATAGCAAGGAACGCGTGGTATCACGGCCTTTGGCAGTCGGCGGCGTTGTCGACTTCCTGTCCTATGTGCCGAGCACAACGGTCTGTACGAAAGGCGGAAACAGTTATCTCTATGCCGTAGATTATAAAACAGGCGGCCCCCCGACTAATGTGGCGATCCGGGCTGTCGGAGCCACATCAGGGACATCTGGAAATGTCGACCTTTACCGACGCGTGCTCCTGGGACCGGGTGCTCCGCCCACCGGCGAGGCCATCATCATCACGCCTCCGAAGGAAGGGCAGGAAAAGCTGAAGAAAAAGATACAGGTGTCCACCGGAGTCATCGTGGAGACCGAAAACAAACCGATGATCTCGACGATTTCGAAGATCATCAACTGGCTGAAGAAGTAGAAAAGGCCGGGCTACGGTAGGAAGTAAATGGGTATGAATCTGGAGCGTCGGGGTCCGGTCCCGGCGCTTTTTCTTTGTGGGGGTGGACACTATTTCCAGATTTTGACTTTGACAAAAGAAGATGATACCCGTAGAATATAAGAGTAAAAGCCGGAGAGCAACCGGAATCCTTGGCAGGATGTTCAGAAAATAGAGCGCGGAGCGGTCCACTGCTGAGATGACCGCTTTCCTGTGGACACTTGAAAGGGGATAGGTTTTCATGAACAGAATTCTTATCGCAGTCCTAATGTGCATCGTCGTGATCTCGGCATGTTCTCAAAGCGAAAAAGCATCGACGCCTGCTCCACCCGCAGGCATCGGATCGACTTCTCTTTCTCCTTCCACCGGTGCCGCCCCGGATATCATCTCCGCCTCCCTGTATCCGGAGAATCCGACGACGGCCACGAAACTCATAGCGCACTACACGCTGCGAAACCCCGGGATCAGCGGTATTACACTTGTATTTCGCTGGTTTGTCGATAATGTGCAGGTGCAGGAAAGCGCAGTTGCCGAGCTCGAACCGGGGAAGTATGGTAAAAGCTCGGAAGTGTATGCGGAAATAATGCCTTCAAATCAGTTTGGGGCGAGCAGGCCAATAAAGACGAATGTCCTGACCATCGGCAATCTTCCCCCGATGGTGTCGTCGATTTCGCTCACGCCGGTTGATCCGCCCGTTGGCGCGATCATTACGGCAACAGCAGCCGGTGAGGACCCTGACGGCGACACGGTCACCCTGACCTATCAATGGTATGTGAACGGCAAGCCGGACACCGATCCCCGGAAGGACAATGAATTCAATACCGCGGGTCTTCGCAAAAAAGACCTGCTGTTCGTCGTTGTCGCACCTTCGGACGGGACGACCGATGGTAAAGACAAGGAGTCCGATATTATGGTTATTGCCGATTCCGCGCCGCAGATCACCTCCACACCACAGTACACGATTCAGAATGGTTTATACCAATACCAGATGACGGCGAAAGACCTTGACGGGGACACGCTGACGTACGGCCTCCTTAAGTCTCCTCCCGGGATGACCATCGACAGTTCAAACGGTCTGATATCATGGCAAGTTCCCGACAGGGTCACCGAGAAACAGGAGATCGCGATCAAGATCTCAGCAGATGATGCTGACGGAGGGACCGCGTACCAGGAGTATTCTTTTTTCCTCGAGCCGAAGTAACTGGTGGAACTCAGCGTATCTTCTTCGGAACATATCAATCTGATTAATGAAGGGAGAGGATTGTCGGGTGAACATGCCGGCATTCTTCATTTCTTTCGTACGGCCCCATGTTTTTAGCTCTTCACTTCCGGAAACAACACAAGGAGAAAAATGAAAACGGTCGTCAGCTGCATGATCCTTTTTGTCTTGTCGTCTTTTCTTCATTCGACTGCGTTCGCTTTTCGCTGCGGCGACGGGATCGTTTCTACCGGGGACTCGAAGGCGGAAGTGATCATGAAGTGCGGGGAGCCGGCGGCAAAGGAGGCCAGGACGGAAGAGCTCGTTGAAAGGATTGATGCCGACCGGAAACAGAGAACAACCGTAATCATCGATGAGTGGACATATAATCCAGGACCGAGTGCCTTTATCCGCATCCTCACTTTTACAAACAACAAACTCACGGATATCAAAGAGACGGTCTATGGGTCCGTGGAACCGATATCGATAAACGCTTCATGCGATGAACAGTCCCCGATTATCGGAGATACGAAGGCCGAGGTGAGAATTAAGTGCGGTGAGCCCTTCTGGAAGGATTCACGGGAAGAAGAGGTGATAGGAACGATCGAGGGGAGCAAAAAAAAGAAAGTAATCATTGTCGTCGATGAGTGGATCTACAACTTCGGACCGAACAGGTTCGTGCGCATATATCAGTTCAAGAACGGGAAACTCGTGGATATCAGGACAGGCGGTTACGGCAAGTGAACCAATCCGTGTAGCCTGCCAAAAAGGAACAAGGTAAAATAGTTGCAGCCTTCCCATAACGCCAAGAATAAAACTATCATCCTCGCGTCAAACTCGCCCCGCCGCAAAGAACTATTGCGTCAGATCGGGCTGGATTTCCGCGTGGATCCCGCCGATGTGGACGAACGCATTCTGCCCGGTGAGTCTCCGGAGGAATACGCTGTGCGGGTAGCGCTCGACAAAGCGCGTGTCGCGGCCGCGCGGGCAGGGACCGGCATTGTTATTGCCGCTGATACTATTGTCGTCCTGGACGACAAAATCCTCGGCAAACCCGCAGATACAGGGGATGCCGAACGTATGCTCATGATGCTCTCCGGCAACGAGCATCGCGTGATCACCGGCCTCGTTGTCATGGACGCTGCAACCGGAAAGGTTCTCACCCGCACGTCGATCACCCGTGTCTGGTTCCGGAAACTTGCACCGCTTGAGATAACTTCTTATGTTGCCTCGGGGGAGCCGCTTGACAAGGCCGGCGCATACGGTATCCAGGAATGCGGCGCTCTGCTGGTAGATAAGATCGATGGATGCTACTGTAACGTCGTCGGGCTGCCATTGTCACTGCTTGCTGAAATGCTCCGTGATTTTGGTTTTGAAGTATTTTAACAGTTGCGCAACAAGAGAGAGTGGCAGTTGCGCTAATATGCAATTAAACCATTTTTTTATTTATCCATCCTTGACAACCGGACAATTTCCTACTAAACTATTATAAGATTTTGTCGTTAAGGAGATGAGGTTTGTCATGTCAGCCATTCGCGTAATGATAGCAGAAAATGATTCCGCTCAGATGCAATCACTCTGTACTGCACTGGACCGGCAGGATTCGATGGATATTATTTCAACGGTCTCCTCGCGGGAAACCGCCATCAAACATTTGACTGCAAGTCCCGATATCATGCTCTTAAATTCCGATGTCCTGAAAGACTATCCCCTCTCGCGGTTTATGCACTCAATTCATGCAAAGTCGCCCCAAACAAGGATCATTTATATGTTACAGCAGACCCCTTCAGATGATGAGTTGATATCCGACATCAGGACGGGTGTAAGGGGTTACTTCAAGACCACGGACTTGCCCGCCTTCATGATTAAAGCGATCCATTGTGTTTTCGATGGAGGAATCTGGGCTGAGCGCAGGGTACTCGAAAAGACAATTTCTAATCCCCTGTTGTTGACAGAATCAATCCAAGCGCACCTTCCGGGTCTTCCCGCGCTCACAAACAGGGAAAGGGAGATGCTTGCCCAAGTGCTCAAGGGCGCCTCGAACAAGGAAATCGCGGTCAGCAGCAGCATCAGCGAGCGAACGGTCAAAACCCATCTGTATCGTGTCTATCGGAAACTGAATGTGAAGAGCAGGACCAAAGCCATAGCATTATTGTCGCAATCGTAGCCTTATTCTCTGCGTCATGCAATGCGAGTTTAGATCACTTGACTTCATTCGCCCACCGCTATCCGAAACGAACTGCTCTCTGGCATCAACCGCCGTTTTCAGTCCGATAATTCCAAATTATTATTCATGTTCCTTTTCCCAATCAGGCCTTGACGCTGCTGCGGAATGACGGTATCATGCGTTCCATGTCTGCTGCGGTTTTCACTGCCTACCTGATCGTTTTGGCGACCGGCTACTGGCTCAAGTTTCTGAACCTTTCCCATCTGAAAGCCCACGGCCGGACCGTGCCTCCCGAATTTAAGGGTGTAATTGATCCGGCACACCTGAAAAAAATATCCGATTATACATTTGAGAACAGCCGGGTCGGTCTTTTTGAATCGATCCTCGGCAATCTCTTTACCGTTCTCTTTCTCTTCGGCGGACTGCTCGGCGTCTACGACCACTGGGTCTCCACCGTATCCGGTTCGCTGCTCTGGGGAGGGTTGCTCTTTTCTTTTATCCTGATGTATGCCGGAATGCTGATTGATATTCCCTTCAGTCTCTTCAGGAACTTCAAGATAGAAAATCGCTATGGCTTCAATACCATGACCCTGCGTCTCTGGTTGACCGATCTCCTCAAGTCAATTGCGATTTCGTCGGTTCTAGGCGCCGCGGTCGTTCTCTCCGCCCTTGCGATCATTCAGAACAGCCCCGCCTGGTGGTGGCTCTGGGTGTGGACGTTCTTTCTGGCCTTCAGTATTTTCATCATGTATATTTCGCCGTTTGTCATAGAACCGCTCTTTTTTAAATTCGAGCCGGTGAAGGCGGAGGGATTGGAAGCGAAAGTGCGCGTTCTCATGGAACGCGCCGGGCTCAAGGTGGGCCACGTGTTCCAGGTGGACGCGTCCCGCAGAAGCCGCCATTCGAATGCATACTTCACCGGTATCGGGAGGGTGAAGCGGATCGTACTGTTTGATACCCTGATCGAGCAAATGACGCACGAGGAGATCCTCGCGGTTCTTGCTCACGAGGTAGGCCACTGGAAGAAGCGGCATGTGATGAAGCGGATCGTCTTGACCGAGACCATGGCGTTTTGCGGACTGTTCCTGGCCTTTCATCTCCTCAGGTGGGACGGGTTGCCGGGCATGATCGGTCTGAACGATGCCTCGTTCTTTGCGCGGGTCGTCATCCTGGGTTTTTTAAGTTCTCTCGTCATGTTCCCGCTTACCCCGTTCTTCTCGTATCTGTCGCGGAGAGACGAACGCGAGGCGGACTGCTTCGCCTCAGATCTTACCGGCCGTCCGGAGGCCATGGCATCAGCCCTGGTGAAGCTTTCCCGGGAGAACCTTGCCAATCTGCACCCCCATCCGCTTTATGCGAAGTTCCACTATTCCCATCCTCCGGTGGTGGAGAGGATCAGGAGGCTAAGGGAAGAGGGATGTGGAACAGGGGATGACGGACGAGGGACGAAGGACGGGGGATGATGGGCGGGGGACGAGAGGCGAAAGTCGAGGGACGAGAAGAATATTCGTCTATCATCCCAGTGAGCGAAGCGAACGAACGTCCATCGTCCTTCGAGTATCGCAGGCACTTTTGATTTTCCCATTGACCGCCGTTGTCATGTTGTGCTATTTTTAGCGAGGGGGCAAGGAGGTTCAATCTTGGCAGAGACCTATACCGCTAAAGATATTACCGTGCTCGAAGGTCTGGAACCGGTCCGCAAGCGGCCGGCGATGTACATCGGTTCAACCGATGTGCATGGTTTGCACCACCTCGTCTGGGAGACGCTCGACAATTCCGTTGACGAGGCGCTGAACGGCTACTGCACGCTGATAACCCTCGCGCTCGAGAAGGACGGCGGTGTAACGGTTGAGGACAACGGTCGCGGCATTCCTGTTGACATCCATCCGAAGACCAGGCGTCCCGCGATCGAGACCATTCTTTGCACGCTCCATGCCGGAGGAAAATTCGACCACACGGTCTACAAGTCATCGGGCGGCCTGCACGGTGTGGGAGCATCGGTCGTGAACGCGCTGGCGGAGGTGTTTATAGCCACGGTCTGGCGCGACGGCTATGAGTGGACGCAGGAGTTCTCGCGCGGCAAGCCCAAGGGAAATCTCAAAAAAGGAAAGCCGTCCAAGGCGCACGGCACCCGGATATACTTCCGTCCGGACCCCGAGATATTCTCGAAGACCACCTTCAATTACAAGAACATTCTCGACGTATCAGAGAGCAAGGCCTTTCTCAATAAAGGGCTCAGGATCACGATCGAGAACCCCCGCGACGGGGAGAAACCGGTCACCTTCAAGTACGACAACGGGATCCAGGACTATATCAAGCGCATTGTCTCCGGAACAACGGTCGTGAATTCCGAACCCTTTTATTTCGAGAAGGAAGACGATTTCAAGATAGAGTGCGCGATGCACTGGACCATTGCCACGGACATGGAGATCCATTCCTACGCCAATTCGATCAACACGTCCGACGGCGGCACCCACGAGATGGCGGTCAGGGCAGGACTGACCAGGGCGGTGCGCGCCTATGCCGAACGAAAAAACCTCATCCCGAAGAACATCAAGACCATCGCTTCAGAGGACGTGTACGAAGGGCTCTACGGCATCGTGAGCGTGCTCATTAAGAACCCGCAATTTCAAGGCCAGACCAAGGAGAAGTTGAACAATCCCGAGATCTCTTCGCCCATCGAGGCCTCGGTCAAAACCGCTTGTGAAGCGTACCTGCTCGGAAACCCCACCCTGGCGGATGCCGTGGTCAATCGCGTGCTGCTTGCCGCCGAGGCGCGCATGGCATCGCGGGCCGCCAAGGACAACGTGGCCAGGAAGCTCTCGTCATTCAAACTGAACCTGCCGGGCAAGCTTGCGGACTGTTCATCGAACAAGGTGGAGGACACCGAGGTCTTCATCGTGGAAGGGGACTCGGCAGGCGGGTCCGCCAAGATGGCGCGTGACCGCAAGACCCAGGCAGTGCTGTCGCTCCGCGGCAAGATCCTGAACGTGGAGCAGGTGGCATCCCTCGACCGGATCCAGCAGAACAACGAGATCAAAAACCTTCTTGCCACGCTCGGCTGCGGCGTGGGAGCGCAATTCGACCTTAACAAACTCCGCTACAACCGCGTGATCCTGATGACCGACGCGGACGTGGATGGCGCCCACATCAGCGTTCTGCTGCTCACCTTTATTTACCGCTATATGCCCGAGCTTATCAACCACGGTCATGTTTACCTTGCCATGCCGCCGCTGTTTCGGATCGAGGCGGGCAAGGAGGTCTTCTACGCCATGGACGAGATGGAGAAAGATAAGATCCTTGCAAAGCTGAACGGAAGAAAATACGAGGTGGGCCGTTTCAAGGGTCTTGGCGAAATGAATCCGGAAACGCTGAAAGCGACAACCATGAACCCGAAAACCCGCACCCTGATGAGGGTGCAGGTGCTGGACCACAAGGCCACTGATGACGTGTTCGAGCGGCTCATGGGCAAGGACCCGAAGGCGCGATTCACGTTCATTCAGGAACGGGCGGAGTACGCGGAGCTGGACATTTGATGCAGGATCGAGGAATGAAGAAGAAAAGAACGCAAGGCGTGCTCATACGCGAGCATCCACGGCCAAACTGATTTTCCCGGAATATTCTTGCCGCTTTGATCAACCCTTCAGGTCCTTTCACGGATCTTCTAATCTCGAAGTTTATTTCTCATTGACACTTCTTTAAATTATCTGGTATAGTACACAAACCTCTTATTTTGCAAGGAGTTTTATGTTCCAACCCTCTCTCGAGGACTTCAAAAAGAAGGCGAAACAGGGCAACCTCATTCCCGTGTACCGCGAAATCCTTGCGGACATGGAAACGCCGGTGTCCGCGTTTCAGAAAATCGACGACGGCCGACATTCCTTTCTGCTTGAAAGCATGGAAGGCGGCGAGAAGTGGGCGCGTTATTCGTTTCTCGGAAGCAGACCGTCGGTCGTGATCAGAAGCCTCGGCCGCACAGTAGAAGTCATCAGGGACGGGAAAACCCGAAAATCATTCTTTAAGCGCGACCCGCTTGAGGTGGTCAAGAAAGTCCTGTCCGCCTACGTTCCCGTGCCCGATCCATCGCTGCCGCGTTTCTTCGGCGGCGCTGTCGGGTTCATGGGATACGATGTTGTCCGCTTTTTCGAGGAACTGCCGGGCCTCGAGAAGAGCGGCCTCGATATTCCCGACGTCTTTTTCATGATCACCGATACGCTGGTGATCTTCGACAACATCACCCACATGATCAAGGTGGTGTCAAATGCGCACGTGAAGGGACGGTCAGCCGAGGCGGCCTATCGCGAGGCGACGAAGAAGATCAATGCCCTGGTCAGAAAATTAAAAACAGGGGGCAGGGGTCAGGGGGCAGGGGTCAGGGGAAGACAGAAAGCAAAAGAACATCAGCTCACCTCGAACTTTACGAAAGCGCAGTACGAGGAAGCGGTGCTCAAGGCAAAGGAGTATATCAAGGCAGGGGACATCTTCCAGGTCGTGCCTTCCCAGAGGTTCCAGACGAAGATCAATGTTGAACCTTATGAGATCTATCGCGCGCTTCGGCTGGTCAACCCATCGCCGTACATGTATTTTCTTCGCTGCGGCGATGCGACGGTTGTAGGCGCGTCTCCCGAGGTCATGGTGAGGCTTGAGGGCGGCACGATCGACCTCAGGCCGATCGCGGGTACGCGCCGCCGCGGCGCCACGGAAGAAGAGGACAAAGCGCTCGCCGGGGAACTGCTTGCTGATCCGAAAGAGCGGGCCGAGCATATTATGCTCGTGGACCTCGGCAGGAACGACGTGGGGAGGGTGAGCGAACCGGGCAGCGTGAAGGTGAGCGAGCTTATGGTGGTCGAGCGGTACTCGCATGTAATGCACATCGTGTCAAACGTACGCGGAAAGCTTTCCCCCGGCAACGATTCCTACGACGTGATCCGGGCGTGTTTTCCAGCGGGCACGGTGTCGGGTGCCCCCAAGATCCGGGCCATGCAGATCATCGACGAGCTTGAGCCCACGCGGCGCGGGCCGTATGCGGGCGCAGTCGGCTATTTCGGGTTCTCGGGCAATATGGACACCTGCATCACGATCCGCACGCTCGTTATCAAAGAGGGGGTCGCATACATCCAGGCAGGCGGCGGCGTGGTAGCGGACAGCGATCCGGCTGCCGAGTATCAGGAAACGGTGAATAAGGCCAAGGCCATGTTGCGGGCCGTGGAAATGGCGGAGAAGGGGCTGGATTAAAACCAGTTTGGAGTTCCCCCGATAGAAGCATTCGAGGGCAGGCTGCGTGCGGAGTTCGGAGTTTTAAGTTCCTTTCAAAACAATACCTGGTTCGCGTGAATGTTTTAACTTTGAACTTTGAACCTTGAACGTTGAACCGGTTTTTGAGGTTATCATGCTTCTCATGCTCGACAATTACGATTCCTTCACCTATAACCTGGTCCAGTATCTGGGCGAGCTGGGCCAGGACCTGAAGGTGTACCGGAACAACAAGATCACGATCGCGGAGATCGAAACAATGAGGCCCGAGCGGATCGTGATCTCTCCCGGGCCATGCACGCCGAAAGAGGCAGGTATCTCCATTGACCTCATCCGGTATTTCGCGGGCAAGGTCCCGGTCCTGGGTGTCTGTCTCGGGCACCAGTCGATCGGCGACGCCTTCGGCGGAGATGTCATCCGCGCACCCTACCTTATGCATGGCAAGACCTCCATGATCCACCATGATGGAAAGACCATTTTCAGCGGGCTACCGAACCCCTTTGAGGCCACGCGGTACCACTCGCTCATCATCAAACGCGATACGCTTCCCTCAGTGCTCGAAATATCAGCATGGACCGAGGACGGCATCATCATGGGTGTGCGGCACAAGCAGTTCAAGGTGGAGGGGGTGCAATTTCATCCCGAGTCGATCCTGACCGGCGCGGGGAAGGATCTTCTCAGGAACTTTTTGAAACTGTAATTTCTGTCACCACGAAGGCACCAAGGCACTAAAAGAGGCCAAGGTTTCTGTCTTATAACTTCGTGTCTTAGTGTCTTCGTGGTAATGAGGTCTTATCATGATCAAAGAAGCCATCGCAAAGGTCGTAACGAAAACCAACCTCACCGAGGCCGAAGCCGAGGCCGTGATGCGCGAGATCATGCAGGGCGAGGCCACGGACGCCCAGATCGCTTCCTACATAACGGCGCTCCGCATGAAGGGCGAGACGGTTGAGGAGATCACCGGGTCCGCGCGCATCATGCGCGAAAAGGCCGTGCCGATCAAGCTCGATGCGAAATATCAGGTTGATACCTGCGGCACAGGCGGCGACATGGCGCACACCTTCAATATTTCGACGACCGTGGCATTTGTGGTCGCCGGCGCGGGCGTTACCGTGGCCAAGCACGGAAACCGGTCCGTTTCGAGCAAAAGCGGCAGCGCCGACGTGCTTCAGGCACTTGGCGTCAACATCGAGATCCCGTCCCATCGGGTGGAAGAGTGCATGAAAGAAGTGGGTATCGCCTTCCTGTTCGCGCCCATGATGCACCAGGCAATGAAGTACGCGATTGGCCCGAGACGGGAGATCGGTATCCGGACATTGTTCAATATCCTCGGCCCGCTCACGAACCCGGCAAGGGTGACCTCACAGATCATGGGTGTGTATGCCGCTGATTTGACCGCGCCGCTTGCCCAGGCGCTCGGCAATCTCGGCGCCACGCATGCCTTCGTGGTGCATGGCATGGACGGTCTGGACGAGATCACGATCACGGACAAGACCAGGGTTTCGGAGTTCAAGGACGGGAAGGTGAAGGACACGGTCATCCATCCCTTTGATTTCGGCCTGCCTGTTGGAAAGGCAGAAGATCTCAGGGGAGGGGACGCGAAAGAGAACGCCGCCATCACCAGCGACGTTCTCAAAGGTCAAAAAGGCCCGCGCCGCGACATCGTATTGATGAACGCCGCTGCCGGTCTTGTCGCTTCAGGCAAGGCGCTGGATTTCAAGGAAGGGATCAGGCTTGCCGCGGAGTCGATAGATTCCGGAGCTGCGTTGAGGAAAGTAGAACAGCTGAAGGCGTTTACAAATAAGCCGTAAAAACAGGAGCCAGTAGTCAGGAGTCAGAAGTAACGGAATGATCTTAGACGAGATTATTGCAAACAAAAAAAAGGAACTGGCGGAGACGAAACGGCAAGCGCCATTCCCTGATATCAAGTCAAAGGCAGTCGATGCGGAACCAACCCGGGGGTTCGGGATAGCGCTTGCTGGCCCGGGAGATATCCGGCTGATCGCCGAGGTTAAGAAAGCATCGCCCTCGAAAGGCGTGATCCGCGAGGACTTCGATCCCGTTGCCATCGCACAGATCTATGAGGAGTCCGGCGCGTCGTGCCTTTCGGTCCTGACGGAAAAAAAATTCTTTCAGGGGAAGCTCGAATACCTTGGTTTGATCCGGAAGACAGTGGGCTTGCCGCTCCTTCGTAAGGACTTTATCATTGATGAGTATCAGATTTACGAAGCGCGGGCGGCTGGAGCAGATGCAATCCTGCTGATCGCGGCGTGTCTTGAACGGGAACAGATGACGGACTATCTCGGCATTGCGAAACAGCTCGGTCTCGATGTGCTGGTCGAGTCGCATACCGCCAAAGAACTGGATAAGTCTTTGCGCGCCGGAGCAACGATCGTAGGGATCAATAACCGTGATCTGACAACATTCTCGGTGAGCCTGCAGACCACGCTCGATCTTATTCAGGATGTCCCCGATGATCGTACGGTCGTGAGTGAGAGCGGGGTCATGACACGGGACGATGTGGTCAAGCTTCATCACGCGGGTGTGGATGCGATCCTCGTGGGTGAGAGTCTGATGCGGGAGAAGGACGTTGGTAAAAAAGTGAAGGAACTTTTAGGGAAATAGTTTCTCGCAGAGACACAGAGCACGCAGAGAAAGGGTTTAGATCATAACCAAGAATCACTATTAATAAAATCGTAACAAGGCTTGTCTCACACGAAGCCACAAAGTCACGAAGAGAAAAACCATTCGTTATTAATGTGATTTTCTTCGTGGTCTCTGTGTATCCGTGTGAAAATTTGATTTTTAGAGGTTGTCAATATTTTCTCTGCGCCCTCTGCGTCTCCGCGAGAGAAAGGTTTTATGTATGATCAAAATTAAAATCTGCGGCATTACCAATTTGGACGACGCGCTTTTCGCGACGGAGTGCGGGGCAGATGCGCTGGGGTTCAACTTTTTCAAGAAGTCCCCCCGCTATATCGAGCCCCAGAAAGCGGCGGAGATCATCGCACAGCTCCCGCCCTTTGTCATGACGGTCGGCATTTTTGTGAACGAGCACGAGGACAAGATACGGGAGATCCAGCAGTTGACCTGCACCCCGACGGTCCAACTTCACGGTGACGAAAGCCCGGAGTTCTGCCAGCGATTCGGAGGCCATCTGATCAAGGCTTTTCAGGTGAAGGACAAGGAAAGCCTGAAGGCCATGGCGCACTACCGTGTCGGCGCGTTTCTGCTCGACAGCTACCGCGAGGGCATGCGGGGCGGGACGGGGACGACCTTTGATTGGCACCTTGCCGTGGTGGCAAAGACCTTCGGCAAGATCATTCTGGCAGGCGGGCTGACACCCGAGAATGTGGCAGAGGCCGTGAAGCTCGTTCAGCCTTACGCGGTGGATGTCGCTGGCGGCGTGGAGAGGGAAAAAGGGATCAAGGACCAGGCCAAGGTAAAAAAGTTCATTACCGAGGTCCGGAGGGCTTCGCGTCCATGAGCATTCCGGATAAAAAGGGACACTTCGGCATCTACGGCGGGAAGTTCGCGCCTGAAACGCTGATGCCCGCGCTCTTCGAGCTTGAGGCGGCCTATCTTGCTTCGAGGAAGGACAAGGATTTTCAGGCGGAGCTCGATTATTATTTCAAGGAATTCATCGGTCGTCCCACACCGCTGTATTTCGCGAAGAGATTGACGGAGCATCTCGGCGGGGCGAAGATCTACCTCAAACGCGAGGATCTCTGCCATACCGGCGCGCACAAGATCAACAACGCACTCGCCCAGGTCCTGCTCGCGAAGCGCATGGGCAAGACCCGCGTGGTTGCCGAGACCGGAGCGGGCCAGCACGGCGTCGCCACGGCAACGGCCGCGGCCATGTTCGGTCTCGACTGCGAGGTCTACATGGGCACCGACGATGTGGCGCGCCAGTCGTTGAATGTCTTTCGTATGAAGCTTCTTGGTGCCACCGTGCATCCCGTTGACCTCGGCAGCAAAACGCTCAAGGACGCGATCAACGAGGCCATGCGCGACTGGATCACGAACGTGGCAGATTCGCATTACGTTCTGGGTACGGTCTTCGGGCCCCACCCGTTCCCCCTGATGGTGCGGGACTTCCAGTCCGTGATCGGCCGCGAGGCAAAGAAACAGATCATGAAACTCGAAGGCAGGCTGCCGGATTGTCTCGTGGCCTGTGTCGGCGGCGGCTCGAATGCCATGGGCCTGTTCCATGAATTTCTCGACGATGCATCCATCAAAATGTACGGCGTCGAGGCAGGCGGCCTCGGGATCGAGCGTGGAAAGCACGCGGCGCGCTTTGCCGGCGGTTCGCTCGGAGTTCTTCAGGGCTGCAAGACCTTTGTGCTCCAGGATCACGAGGGGCAGATCGAGCTCACCCATTCGGTGTCCGCGGGGCTGGATTATGCCGCGGTTGGTCCCGAACATGCGTTGTATCACGATACGGGCCGCATTGAATATACCTACGCGGTAGACGAAGAAGCCCTGGAGGCGTTCGATCTCCTGTCGCGCCTCGAAGGCATCATCCCGGCGCTCGAGAGCGCGCATGCGATCGCCTATTGCCTCAAGCTCGCGCCCACGCTCGGGAAGGATAAGGTCGTCGTGGTGAACCTCTCGGGCCGCGGGGACAAGGACGTGATGCAGGTGGCGAAGATCAAGGGAGTGGAACTGTAATGATCGTGAGAACGGACTCCTCTGAGCAAAGAGAAGAATCTCGTTTATCCCGATACAGGAGATCTTTCACGGAGCCTGTCCTGAGAGCAAGTGAGACTCTTCGCATTGCTCAGAGTGGTACCTGGTCACCGGTCTTACGGTTAAGAAGCGTTGGCCGCACTATACAAAGCACCATGGTATTCACCCGGATTTTATAATAACCGGTAAAATTAATGATGAGGAGGGTGGGCTGATGTCAAAACGATTTTTTCTTTTAATTGTCCTCTCGGTGTTTATCGCGGTCTTCGCGGCCGCACCGCAACAAAAGGTGGTCTTTGCCGGAGTGCTTGCCGGGAACCCGGAGGGGTCATACAAGAATATGTCCATAGCCCTTATTTTCCCGGACAACGCCAGCCGTGCTATAACATACGCCAAAGACTATAACCGTAAGACAGGGGCGGATGTTATGGATGTAAACGCAATATTCACGGATCTCACGGCGGCATTTCAGCGGAACTTCAAGAGTGTTGTTCGCGTGGAAAAGCTGGAAGAGGCCAAGGCCCAAAATGTGGACCTGGTTGCAGTGCTCGATCTTCAGTATACCCTTCCCGACACGGTTGACAACGATGTGACCTACGAAGTATCCGCGAACATCATGACGCCCGCTCAGATGAAAGTAGATGTCATTCGGGGTTCAAGCGTCAAGAGTCCCGCCAGTTTCCCGGGTACCAATGGGCCAAAGCGGATCGGAGATGCGATCAAGGTGGCGGCGATCGAGGCGGAATACCGGCTGGAGGACGCGCTCCATGCATCCGTAAAAATAGCGGCTTTCTGCGGTTCAAATCAGTTGTCAGAGAAGAAAACCTCCCCTACATCTCCGCCGCCAATGCGCAAGAACGGTAGATGAGATGTAATACAGGAGCAACTTAGAAGCGGAAAATCAAGTGATGAGGGCAGCGAAATACATGACGCAGCATTGGATAGGAACATAATGTCCAGAATCAAAAACACATTCAACCGGCTCAAGAAAAAGAACGAGACCGCGCTCATCCCGTATATCATGGTGGGAGACCCGGACCTTGCCACGACGAAGTCGCTCATCCTTGAGATGGAAAAGGCGGGTTGTGATATCATCGAGCTTGGCGCGCCGTTCTCCGATCCCCTGGCTGACGGACCCGTGATCCAGAAGGCGGCCCTCCGTTCGCTCACGAACCGGACCAGCATCGCTGATGTCCTCGGTCTGGTGGCCGATGTACGAAAAGCAAGCGCGATCCCGCTCATCCTCATGACGTATTATAACCTGATCTTCAAGTACGGAGAAGAACGCTTTGTTCACGACGCTGTTGCCGCCGGTCTGGACGGTCTCATTCTGCCGGACCTCCCTCCCGAAGAAGCGGGGACGCTGATATCTTCCGCAAAGAAGGCGGGCCTCGACACGATCTTTCTGCTTGCGCCCACCAGCACTGACGACCGGATCAAGCTTGTCGCGAAGATCACGCAAGGCTTTGTCTATTATGTGTCGCTAACCGGCGTAACCGGCGCAAAACTGGCTGTCCAGAACTCCATCAAAGACTCCCTGCTCAGGATCAAATCCGTGACCGACAAACCGGTTGCGGTCGGGTTCGGCATATCCTCGCCTGATCAGGCTGCACAGGTTGCCCTGTGGGGCGCCGACGGGGTGATCGTGGGCAGCGCGCTCGTGAGGGTGATCGAAGAGAACATCGGCAATGCCGAACTCGTGAACCGTGTTGTGGCGTTTGCGAAGGCCCTAAAACAGGGGGTACTCGCGAGATAGGGAGAACACTAAGGCAAAATAAAAAGTCAGCCCTAAGTAAGCCTGCTGAATTTTTTGTGTTTCAGAACGATGGGAGCAGATATGGCTGAAAATGATCAGATGCAGCTTTATTCACGGTTCGGAAAAAAAATACCCCCTGGCACGGTGCTCTTTCAGGAAGGCGACCGGGGAGAGGAGATGTTCGTCCTCCAGTCCGGAAAGGTGAAAATCAGCAAACAGATCCGGGGTGTGGAGAAAATTCTCGCGACGGTGGAAAAGGGCGATTTCTTCGGCGAAATGGCCATCTTGAACGATAAACCCCGTTCAGCCACGGCCATGACGATCGAGGAGTGCGAGATGCTCGTGATCGACCGGGAGACCTTTGATACATTGCTTCGCGGCAATGTAGAGATCGCCATCCGGTTTATCAAGCGGCTGGCCGACCGGCTGCGTGAAACGAACGATCAGTTGGAAGCCCTGATGATCAAGGACAACACCAGTCGTCTTGTCAGCATCCTTGCCGGGAAGGTGAAGGAGCAGAAGAAGATCGACGAATTCTTTATCACCATCGATGGACTTGCCGGTCTCGCCGGCATCGAGAACTCACAGGTCAGGATGATCATCGAGAAACTGGCAAGCGTCAGTATCGTTGAGCTCTCAAACGAGAAAGTGTATTTTAAGGGTCAGGACCAAGTCGACCTGCTTATGCGGTTATCTTGAAATGCGGGAGATCTTCGAAGAGATGAGGTAACAGACGGAAGTCAGGAGTAAAACTCTTTCTCTCTGCGACGTCATACCAAGGCCGCCATGTCAGTGAAAACCGGGAAAAAAGCGGGCATGCTCATTGCGTTGATCGTGGCACTGTCGCTGTCGCTTATGTATCTGGGCAATGCCAGGTTCTTCGAGGTGCTGGAAGAAAAGACGCTGGACCTCCGGTTCAACGTTCGGGGCGTCGTAACGCCCGGTCCCGAGACGCTTATTGCGGCCATTGACGAAAAAAGCATCAGTAAACTGGGGCGATTTCCCTGGTCCCGTACGGTCTGGGCACGCGTGGTGGACCGTCTCACCGATGAGCGCGCCGCAGTGGTCGTCTTTGACGTGCTTTTTACGGAGGCCGAGAATGCGAGGTCTGACGGCCTCCTGGAGCGGGCTCTCCAAAAGAATGGTCGTGTGATCATTCCGATGGACTTCGATTTTTCCGAAGCCGGGTATAAGGAATCCGGCTTTACGAGCAGGCAGGTGGATTTCCTGATCCCCTCTGCGTACGCAGTGCTGAAAAATACCGATACCTCCTATACGCCGCTCGCAGCCAAAATGGTGCTTCCCCCGCTTGAACGGTTCTCCGCAGCCGCCGCATCTGTCGCCCCTATCAATATGATCCCCGACAGTGACGGGACGCTCCGCTGGGAACTGCTCGCTATTCAATATCAGGATGATTATTACGCGCCGATTGGCCTGCAGGCCGCCCGGTTGTACCGTAAACTGGACCTTCCGAGTCTGGCCCTTGACGGTCAGGGGTCGGTCCAGTTGGCCGGTACGCTCATCCCCACCGATGCGCAGAGCAGGATGCTGATCAATTACCGCGGTCCGGATGGGACCTTTCCCCGCTATTCGATCTCCGATATCGTGGATGGAAAGACGCCGGCAGGGACCTTTAAGGACAAGATCGTCCTGATAGGCGCCACTGCCATAGGCATCTATGATCTGCGGGTGACGCCATTCTCGAACAACATGGCGGGGATCGAAAAGCATGCGAGCGTGGTGGACAATATCCTGCGCAATGATTTCCTGCGGCGCACCGAGACGGGCGTCATCCTCCTGATCTTCTTTTTTGCCGCGCTGTTCGGCGTCACGCTTCCCCGCCTCGGCGCCGGTGCCGGTGCGGTATTGTTCCTGGCCCTGTTCGGGGGCTACCTGGGTGTCGTGTATTACCTTTTCGTGGTCAAAGGGATCTGGTTTAACTTTGTGTATCCCGCGTCGGCCCTTTTCTTCGGTTACACAAGCCAGACCGCATACCGGTTCTTCATGGAGGAACGGCGCGCCCGTGACATTCGCAAAATGTTTTCGAGCTATGTATCGAAGCGGATCGTGGACGAACTCATCCGGGACCCGAGCAAGGCCAAGCTCGGCGGCGATCGCAAGGAGATCACGGTGCTTTTTTCCGATATCCGGGGATTCACCTCCTTTTCCGAAATGCTTCAGCCTGAAGAAGTGGTCTCGCTGTTGAATGAATATCTGGGCGCGATGACGGAGGTCGTGTTCGAATACGAAGGGACTCTCGACAAATTCGTGGGAGATGCCATCGTTGCGCTCTGGGGCGCGCCTGTCGGCCAGCCGGACCATGCGGAGCGCGCGTGCGGGTGCGCTCTGGCCATGATCGTCAGGCTCAAGGAGTTGCAGGCAAAGTGGGCCGCCGAAGGGAAACACATCATCGACATCGGGATCGGCATCAACACCGGCGATATGGTGGTGGGTAATATCGGAGCACCGGGCAAGAAAATGGATTATACGGTGATCGGCGACAATGTGAACCTTGGCGCGCGCTTAGAAAGCTTGACAAGACAGTATAATAATCATATCATCATATCGGAATATACCTACGGCAAGGTGAGGAATATCATGCGGGTAAACGAGCTCGGCTCCGTGACCGTCAAGGGGAAACAGCAGCCGGTGGTGATCTATGACCTGGTCGGAGTGAAAGAGTAATAAGCGCCAAATGCCAAATTTCAAATTACAAATAACAAATAACAAATAACTCTCAAGCACCAAGTTCCAAATACCAAACGTTTTGAAATTGGATTTATTGAATTTAGAATTTATTTGAGATTTGTCATTCGGGATATTTAATTTGCCATACCACGGAGGTTGCGTGAAGGTAAAAATACTAGGCTGCTCCGGATCTGAAGCAATAGGGCACAATCCGCCGGGATTTCTCGTCAACGATGTGATGATGCTGGATGCAGGGACCATTACCGCGGCACTTACCCTCTCAGGACAGCTCAGGATCACCGATATCCTGATAAGCCATACCCATCTCGATCATATCAAGTCACTCTTGTTCCTGGCCGACAACATTGTCGGCCGCGTCAAAAAGCCGGTGAAAATCCGGGCGATCCCCGGGGTCATCAATGCCATCAGGAAACACCTGATGAATGACATTATCTGGCCGGACTTCACGAAGATACCGAATGCTGTACATCCGGTGTTGACCTATGTTCCGATGCCGCTCGGAAAGACGGTGAGCATCGCAGGATTGAAGGTAAAGGCGGTCCCCATGAACCATCCGGTCCCCGCCGTCGGGTTCGTCGTAAGCGACGGCAGATCATCGTTCATCTACAGCGCTGATACCGGTCCGAACGAAGGACTTTGGAAGGAAGCAGCCAAGACAAAGAATCTTAACGCGATCATCGTCGATACGTCGTTCCCGAACAACCTCGAGGACCTCGCCGGTCTGAGCGGCCACTTTACGCCGCGACAACTGCATCAGGACCTCATGAAGGCGCGGATCGGCAATGACATGCCGATCTACATCTACCATATAAAGCCCGTCCATCAAAAGAAGGTGATCAGCGAATTGAAGGCCCTGGGACGGAAAAACGTGAAGATCCTGCGGGAAGGGAAGACGTATATATTCTAAATACGTTCGGAGTGAGGAGTAAGGAGTGGTTCATCAGAAGGAGTTTTATGGCCTGGTTTAAGAAAGAACGACCCGGGGGTACCGCACCGGAAGCACCTGCAAAAAAGGTGAAGATCCCCGAGGGGCTCTGGGTCAAGTGCGACAACTGCAAGGAAATCATCTATCGCAAAGAGGTGGACAAGAACTTCAAGGTCTGCCCCAAGTGCGACTATCATTTTCGCATCTCGGCGGCGGAGCGTCTCCCGTACCTGGTGGACGAGGGCAGCTTTCTTGAGGTGGAGGACGGTCTCTCGCCCAGGGATTTTCTTAACTTCAAAGACTACAAGGACAAGCTGAAGAGCAGCCGCAAGAAGACGGGGCTTAAGGATGCGATCATCTCCGGCGAGGCAAAGATCGGCGGAAAGCCCGTATCGCTTGTGGTCATGGATTTCGATTTCATGGGGGGCAGCATGGGCTCGGTGGTGGGCGAGAAAATCGCCCGTGCAATCGAGCGGGCCATCGAGAAACGGACGCCCTTTGTGTCGGTGGCGTCGTCCGGCGGCGCGAGGATGCAGGAGGGGATCCTTTCGCTCATGCAGATGGCGAAGACCTCTGCCGCGGCGGCGCGGTTGGGCGAGGCGGGTCTCCCGTTCATCTCGGTGCTTACCGATCCGACCTTCGGCGGGGTCACGGCGAGCTTTGCCATGCTCGGCGACATTATCATCGCTGAGCCAAAGAGCCTCATCGGCTTCGCCGGTCCCCGCGTGATTGCGGAGACGATCAAGCAGCAGCTACCGGCCGGGTTCCAGCGGGCCGAGTTCCTGCAGGAGCACGGTATGATCGATGCCATCGTGCCGCGGCGGGAGATGCACGCCACGCTCGGCAAAATCCTCGATTTCTTTGTGGAATAAGTGTTTGCATGGGCGAGATGGCAAAGGTCATGATACTGATCGGGTCGGTATTGATCGTTGTCGGTCTCGTGATCCTGGTCTTGCCGCGACTGCCTTTTGCGGTAAAGCTTCCCGGCGATATCCTGGTTAAAAAAGAAAATTATACGCTTTACTTTCCCCTGGCCACGAGCATCGTCATCAGTCTGATCCTGTATATCATCAATAAATTCAGGTAGGATATTGAGCCCGTTGCATCACCCTTCGACAAGCTCAGGGCGAACGGCAGGCTCAGTGTACTGTAATGGTGTGCTTATTTCCGTTCGTGCTGAGCCTGTCGAAGCACAAAATGAGTTTGTGCATAAGTCTCTATTCACCAATATGAACGTCCCGGAACTCCGATTATGAGCGACAATACCATAAAACGCTCCGCCCTTCTTATCGCAACATTTGCTTCTTTCCTTACGCCCTTCATGGTCTCGTCCATCAATATCGCACTCCCTGCCATAGGAAGAGAATTCCAGATGAGCGCTGTGCTCATGAGCTGGGTGCCTGCATCGTACATTCTGTCCGCAGCCATGTTCCTGGTCCCCTTCGGGAGGCTGGCGGACATCCACGGCAGGAAGCGGATCTTCGCTTACGGCATGTGGATCTTCACGATCTCCTCGCTCTTGCTTGCCTTTTCTCCGTCAGCGATAGTCCTTATCACGCTCCGTGTCCTGCAGGGCTTTGGAAGCGCCATGATCTTCGGGACCGGCATGGCGATCCTGACTTCGGTGTATCCCGCGGCCGAGCGCGGGCGCGTGCTCGGGATCAACGTGGCGGCCGTTTACCTCGGGCTGTCGCTCGGCCCCGTCCTCGGAGGGTTTCTGACCACTCAGTTCGGGTGGAGGAGCATCTTCCTGGTGAACGTGCCGCTCGGACTGTTTGTGATCTATCTGGTCGTCGCGAAGCTGAACAGGGAGTGGGCCGACGCGCGAGGAGAGAAGTTCGATGTTATCGGCTCTCTTCTCTATGCCTTTGCCCTTGTTGCGCTCATGTACGGGCTTTCGCTCCTGCCCTCAATATCCGGAATATGGTTCCTGCTTGCAGGCATGGTTGGGTGTCTGCTCTTTGTCGTTTGGGATAGAAGGGCATCAAGCCCCCTCCTGAATATGGACCTCTTCTTCCATAATCCTGTCTTTGCTTTCTCCAACCTGGCGGCGCTGATCAATTACAGCGCCACCTTTGCCGTCACGTTCCTCTTAAGCCTCTATCTCCAGTATATCAAGGGATTTACGCCCCAGCACGCGGGCATGATCCTGATCTTTCAGCCTGTGGTGATGGCGATCTTTTCCCCCTTTGCCGGAAGACTTTCTGATAAAATAGAGCCAAGAATCGTTGCTTCCATCGGCATGGGGTTCACGGCTGCAGGATTGCTCCTGTTCACGTTCATTGACCGGGACACGCGCCTCGGTTTCATCATCACGGGATTGCTGCTGCTGGGCTTCGGATTCGCCCTGTTCTCGTCGCCGAACACGAACGCGGTCATGAGTTCCATCGAGAAACGGTTCTACGGCGTGGGCTCGTCCACGCTCGGCACCATGCGCCTGATCGGCCAGATGCTGAGCATGGGCATCTCCATGGTCATATTTGCGCTCACCATCGGGAGCGCGCGCATTACTCCGGAAAACTATCCTCTTTTCCTGACGAGTATACGAACGGCATTCATTATTTTTGTGGCCCTCTGTTTCTGCGGCATTTTCGCATCGCTCGCGAGGGGAAAGGTGAGGTGATCTGTGGACAGAAGAAGGTTTATAAAACTCGCGGCATTGACCGGCGCGGGGTTGTCGCTCCCCGATGGTTTGAACGCCCTTGCCGAGGCGGCAGAGACAGCGGCCCGGCCGGACCTTGTCGTGGCGCACGGTGCGTCTCCCGAGAAGATCGTGATGGCGGCTCTCGACGCCATGGGCGGGATCAGGAAGTTCATCTCCCGGGGCGACATCGTGGTGATCAAGCCGAACATCGGGTGGGACCGGACGCCCGAGCAGGCGGCGAACACGAACCCCGAGGTGGTCGCGGCCGTGGTAAAGCTCTGTTTCGAGGCAGGGGCAAAGAAAGTGAAGGTCTTCGACCGGCCGGTGAACGATCCCCGGCGGTGCTACGTCCAGAGCGGCATCGCATCCGCGGCAAAGGCATTGGGAGCTGACGTGGATTATATGGACGAACGGAAGTTCAAGGACATGGCCATCAATGGACAGGCGCTCAAGTCATGGCCTCTCTATTCTGATATTTTCGAGGCGGACAAGGTGATCAGTATTCCGATCGCGAAACACCACGGTCTTGCGAAGCTCACGTTGTCCATGAAGAACTGGATGGGCGTAATGGGAGGATCGCGGCGCCAGATCCATCAGAAGCTGGATGAAAGTCTGGTCGACCTTTCCCTGAAGATAAAACCCACGCTCACGATCCTTGATGCCGTACGCATCCTGACAGCCAACGGTCCCCAGGGCGGCAGCCTCGCTGATGTGAAGAAGCTCGATACCGTGATCGTCGGATTCGACCCGGTGGCGATCGATTCCTACGGCGCCACGCTGTTCGGCATGAAGGGGAGCGACCTTGGATACGTGACGATCGGCTACAAGCTTGGGCTTGGGCAGATGGATCTGACGAAGATGAAAATCAAGAAGATACAGGTGTAGCGTAACTACTACTTCCCCTTACTAAAGGGAGGTCAGGTGGGGTCGTTAGGTGGGGTGTTTGAAGCTAAGAGGGAACATGAAATATTTTACTATGAAAAGCATGCGCAGGATTGTCCAGAGCCTTTTCCTTCTCCTCTTCCTCTTTCTGTTCATCCAGACCGAGTCCAAGGGGAATGACGAGCTTGGCTATCCTGTGCGGCTCTTTCTTGATTTTGACCCGCTCATTCTCATTTCAACGCTCCTGTCCGCCCATGCCGCGGCAAAGGCGTTCACGCTCTCGATCATCACCATTATCATCACGGTCCTTTTCGGCAGGGTGTTCTGCGGGTGGGCATGCCCGCTCGGCACGCTCAACAACATGGTCGGTTCGATCAGAAAAAAGGCGGCTGCTCACCGGGGCAGGGACTGGTACCGGATCAAGTACACTATCCTGATTGCCATGCTCGCATCGGCGCTCTTCACGCTCCAGCCCGTCGGGATCATGGACCCGCTCTCACTCCTTATTCGTTCGTTCTCCATCGGAGTCTATCCAACCTTCAATTACGGAATACGGTCGGCTTTCGACACACTGTATGCATCAAATCCCCTCGGCGCCGCGGCACTTTCTGAACCAATCTTCACCTTCCTGAAGAAGACCGTGCTTTCCTTTGAGCAGTCTTTCTATAACCAGAATATTCTTATCGGCACGATCTTCTTCATCATCCTTGGATTAAATCTGGTGGAAAAGCGGTTCTGGTGTAAATATCTCTGTCCTCTTGGCGCGCTCCTTGGTCTTTTGTCGAGGTTCTCGCTGCTTAGACGGTCGGTGAGCGAGGATTGCACGGAATGCGGGGCCTGCGGCACTGTATGCCCGGGGAACGCGGCGCCGGACCAAAAAGGGAAATGGAAAGACACCGAGTGCCTTTACTGCTGGAACTGCGACGATATCTGCCCGCAGAACGCGGTCAGCTTCGATTTCAGCGGGAAGAAGGCGACCGCGGCCATGGATCTCGGCAGGAGAAGGGTCATCACGTCGGCACTCAGCGGGATCGCGGTTGTTCCGTTCCTGCGTATTACGCCGCTTACCAGAGCGAATTCCAAGAACCCCGGCCTCATTCGTCCGCCTGGATCGCTCGAAGAAAGGGAATTCCTTAAACGGTGTGTGAAGTGCGGCGAGTGCATGAAGGTATGTACCACGAACGGTCTTCAGCCTACGCTGCTGGAAGCAGGCGCGGAAGGTATCTGGTCTCCACTGCTCGTGCCGCGCATCGGCTACTGCGAATATCGTTGCACGCTCTGCGGTCAGGTCTGCCCGACCGGAGCGATCAAAAAGCTCACGCTCGAGGAAAAGGCAAAGGTCAAGATTGGTCTCGCGATGATCGACAAGGGAAGGTGCCTGCCCTGGGCGCATGCCACACCGTGCATCATGTGCGAGGAGGTCTGCCCCACGCCGAAGAAGGCCATCTGGTTCGAGAAGGTGCAGGTGCGCGACCGCGCGGGAAGGCTCCTGACGCTGCAGCAGCCCCGCGTGGACCTCGAACTCTGCATCGGCTGCGGCATCTGCGAAACAAAGTGCCCGGTGCTCGGCAGGCCGGCGATCTATGTGTCGAGCGTGGGGGAGAGCAGGTCGAAGGAAAATCAGCTGCTGCTATAAACCTGGCTAACTCAAATCGTTGTCAAAGACTTATTCCTGAAGAAGCTGGTTTCGCGGTGCGCCTACCCGACCAGTTTGATCGCTACTATGCTATAATAGAGCTGTCTGGCAAGAAGTTCATCCCAAAAACCGAATCTTATTGTTATTGATAAAAAACGGAGTGCGACCTGTAATACAGACAGGTAGGTGAAGAACCGCATATTTTTCCACATCCCGTTCAACACGGGGCAATACAGTATAGGCTTCTCGAAAAGGCGGTAATACAAAGGAGGCAATAAAATGAAAAAGTTGCTTTTGTGGACAATTTTTTTGGCGTTGGCAATTGTCTTTCCAATTCCAACAATGGCAGAGGTAGATGTACATATTACCATTCCTTTGCCACCACCCATCGTATTTGAAGCACCTCCGGATGTGATTGTGATGCCCGATACGGACTATGTGTATGTTGTTCCTGATATCGATGCAGACATGTTCTTCTGGGATGGCTGGTGGTGGCGTCACTGGGAAGGGGGTTGGTATCGCTCATCGTATTATAATCGGGGTTGGGTTTATTATTACGATGTTCCCAGTTTTTATTTTGATGTAGACCCGGGTTGGAGGGGATACTACAGGGATCATTATTGGTACGGACACCGCTGGAACTATGAACGGATCCCTAACCGACGACTTCATCAAAACTGGAGGAGTTGGCGTGATGATCGGCATTGGGAAAGGCAGGGAACCTGGGGTGTCCAGGGCTATCAATCTCGACCGCAACGACAGGTACAGGAACTAAGACAGCAAAGGCAGGAACAATATCAAAAGAGGCCTGAGGTTCAGCGACGTCAGCAACAGGTACAACAGCAGCAAAGACAACCCCAGGTTCAGAAACCACGAGGTGAGCAACAAAGACAACCTCAGGTTCAACAATCACAGCAGCAACAACGTCAACCACGGATTCAGCCGGCAGAGAAGGGGCAAACCATGAGACCGCAGGTCGGATCAACGGGCCGGGGTGAGAAGCAGCAGGTTCAGCCTGCAGAGAGAAAGGGCGGTACTGCATCGAAGAGAGAGGGGAGACAAGCTAAGCCTGAGAAGAAAAAGAAATCCACCAGGCCTGAAGGAGCACGCGAATCAAGAGACGAGCAGAGGCCTGCCGGGCGGAACTAAGAATGATTGAAAAAGCAGGATAGAGAGAACCGCACATGCACGGGAAAAGACCCTATTGACCATGAATAAAAAATAATATCGCTCTATCCGACCTGCAAACTGGCAGGTCGGGTAGAGCAAAGCAAAACCCATCGCACTGATCCAACAAGTGGGTCGAGAGGGGCGAGGAAAAACAGTGCGCCCCGCGCACTCGCGCGTTCACGATCCCACACTTTGGTATTGAAACTGGTAGAACCCATCGGTACACTAATCTCATGAAAATTGCTAAATCCGTTTCAGATGATCTTTTTAAAGAGGGAGAAAAAGTCGCGCTGGAAAACCACTATTTGCGGAGCGAGGTGTTTTGCTCTGCCTGACCTGCCAGTTCCCCATCGAGCTAAGAGATATATAGGCGGCCATCTTATTTAATCCCCACTAATCCCGATTGACGCAGCCAGTACCTTGTTTGCGATTTTACCCTGATGCGTGTTCAGTGCGCTTCTGTTCTCGGCGGATTGCCCGATGGCTTTTTCAACGCGCATATTCGCGAATAGTTTTACGTACGGCTTGTATCAAGGCAGTATTGACTAATCATCTGGTTTTGGGTAGTATAGGCCTTCATAAAACAGGATCAGGGAGGAAGGATATTCATGGCGGAAGAAAAAAAAGAACCATGGCTCAATTATCTCGCGCTTACCACGGTGATCTTCGCGGTGTGCGCCACGCTCTCGACGCTCAAAGGAGGGGGATTCTCTACCCGGTCGGTGATGTCTCAGGCACAGGCCTCGGACCAGTGGGCATATTACCAGTCCAAGAGCATTAAAGGCTACGTCTACGAGCTTCAGAAGGAGAAGTTTGAGATGGACCTCAGGACGATCAAAGGCATGCCCCGATCGCTGGCCTCTGATTATGAGAAGCGGATCGCGGCATACCGGGAAAAGATAGACCGGTACGAAAAGGAAAAGGAGGAGATCAAGAAAAAGGCCGAGGAACTGGAAAAGATTCGCGATCAGGCCCAGTTGCACGCGGGCGCATTCGGCATGGCCGCCATGTTCCTCCAGATCGCCATCCTGCTCTCTTCCATTGCAGCTTTAATGAAGAGGAAACTATTCTGGTTCATCGGCATGGGGGCAGGGTGCTTTGGTTTGGTATACTTCTTCAACGGGTTCTTTCTTTTTATGAAGTAGGTCATGAAAATCCGGGCGATTTGAAGAACGCCCCGGGGGAGATAAGAGATGAATCGTCTCAAGTGGCAGATCATATTAGGAATAATGCTGGTAGCCGTGTCGGTCGCTCTGTACATTGTGCAGATCTATATTTTTCATGCATCGCGTGACACGTTCTTTTATCTGTTTCAGGACCTTGCTTTCATACCTATTCAGGTCCTGTTGGTCACCCTGATACTGAACCAGCTGCTGAATGTGCGCGAGAAACAATCGATGTTGAACAAGCTGAACATGGTCATCGGCTCGTTTTTCAGCGAGGTCGGGACCTCGCTTCTCAAATCGTTCTCGGCATTCGATCAAAACAGAGAAAAGATCAGGGGAGAGCTTTTAGTACAAGGAGGGTGGACGGACCGACAGTTTGCCGCCGCGACCAGGAGGGTCCGCAGCAATGATTACAACATACAGTATGCCGAGAGTGATCTGCAGGCGCTCAAGACCTTCTTAGCGGGGAAACGGGACTTTCTGCTCGGTTTGCTCGAGAACCCGAACCTGCTCGAACATGAGACGTTCACGGAGCTTCTGTGGTCGGTTTTCCATTTATCCGAGGAACTGGCAGTGCGGGAAGACTTGCGGAGTCTGCCTCCGGCGGACGGCAACCACATCGCCGGAGACATAAAGCGGGCGCATACCGTCCTTATCGTGGAGTGGCTTGCCTACATGAAACATCTGAAACACGACTACCCGTACCTGTTCTCGTTCGCAGTGCGGACAAACCCCTTTGACCCGAATGCGTCACCTGAAGTAAAATAGGGTATTTCCTTCCGGCTTATTTCTTGAATTCAACGGCATTGCCCTTGCCCATCGCCTCGGTGCTTTTCCGTACCACGGCGGTCGAGGTGTGTTCTTTCACGATCAACACCTGCACTTCGCCGATCACTTTTCTCGGGAAGCCGCGCTTGGCCGGCTCTTCAAATACGATGAAAAGGTCCCCGGGTTCAACGCCGTCCGCGTTGCCCTTGTCAAGATACACGACGTCATACTGAGCATTGATGCTGCGCTTGTCCGTTACTTCGAGGATATATCCCTTTATGTCCTTGGCCTTCTTTGCTGAGGAATGATAGATGGCAACCGGCTCCTGATAGGGGGTCAACATGTTGCCTTTTTCGATCGCATCGAAGGAGAGCGTGATCCGGGCGGTGAGCACATCGGCAGCGGGGTCCTTTGCCGTGATCTGGAGAATGCCGAGGCCCTTCGTAAGTTTGCCGAAATACACTCCCGTTTTAGGGTGTTTTACCTTGTTCAGGGGGGTGAATATGAGATACTTGTCCCCGATCTTTATATTTTCCGCGCCGCTCATCGAGACATACACGATATCATCGTAACCGAAAATTGCCTTGCCTTTCTCAGGCGATCCGGTGATGATATCTCCCGTTTCTTCTTCATTCACAAAACCCATGCTGAGCATGGCGTATTTATCGACAACAGGATAGACCTGCTCCTCGGGCATGACGAGTCTGTTCCCCCCTGACGGCATTTCCGCACCGGTTTCTGCGGAAACGGGCTGGGTCGGTTTCGGGCTGGAAACATAGGCCCCCGCAATCCCTTCACGCTGTCTGATGGGTTCTTCAGACGGGGCTGCAGTTTCTCTGGCTGGTTCCTGTTTTTCCACGATCGGCTTCTCCGGCGCTGCCGCCTGCAATGCCCGTTCGATCGGAGCGAGACCGGGGATCATCAGTTTGTTCCCCGTGAATATCAGGTCCGGATTGTTGATGGCCGGGTTTGCCTTCCAGATGAACGGCCAGAGGAAGGGGTCTTTTAAGAACGTATTTGAGATGTCCCACAGCGTGTCTCCCCGTTTGATGATATACAGGGTAAGGTCTTCCGCTGCGGGTTCGGGCTGGACTACCGCGGTTTCACGTGCTGCGGGTTCCGGCGCAACGGGCGCGGATTCCGGTGCGGCGGGTACGGGCTCGACTGCCGCCGATTCCGGCGCAGGAACAGGCGCCTCAGCCTGCGGCACCGCCGCCGGAGGCGGCGCGGGGTCTGCTTTTTTTTGCTGGAGATGAGATGTGCAGGAAAAGAGTATGGGGATAAGAACGATACAAAGTGATTGCATGATGTGTTTCAACCGTGTGGTCATTCCCGCCTCCTGATTTTTTATCGTTAACTGATCGTGTTCACTTCCGGGCCGCGGTCAACTTTATTTCGCTTGTGAACTTCACAAAGATTCGATCTTGCCCCCTCTCCGGTGGACCGGGAGCGGGATTTTGCCGTGGATCATTTTCTTAGAAGATATACGAGAAACCTCTTGTTTGTCAAGAGAATTAATCAAGCAACAGCCAAAACCAGACCTTGCTTTTGACGGGTCTTTTTGGTATTCTTCCGATATTATGAGGTTCACCACTCAAGAGGGCAAGGGAGGGTGGAGAGGTGTGCTCTACCTTGTTACTTTTCTCCTCCTGACCGCGCTCGCCATTGTGCTTCAGCTCCAATACCGTGGTTTTGAAGGACCGCTTTCCGACAATATCCTGATCTTCATCCTCATCAATGCGAACTTCCTGCTTCTGGCGGCGGTCATCTTCATGATGGCCAGGAGCCTTTGGAAGCTTTGGATGGAGCGGAGACAGGGTGTGTTGGGGGCACGGTTCCGGACCAAACTGGTCTTTGCCTTCGTCAGCCTGTCGTTCATTCCGCCGGTGCTCCTTTTTTTGATCGGCAGCGGGATGTTCACCAGGAGTATCGAGCGGCTTTTCAGCCTCAGGATAGAGAACTCGCTTCTGGATTCGGTCTCGGTCGCGCAGGAGTACTACGACCGTCTCCAGAAAGAGGCTACTGATTTCGGCAATCAGATCAGCGGTCAGATGACCGACGCCAGGCTCTTGCCCCAGTTTGAGAATCAGGTGATCGAGAGTTACCTGGCCAGGAAGGCAGACGAGTACGGTCTGGGTTCGGTTGAACTCTTCACCTCCCCCCACGAACGGGCAGTGGTCGTTGTTACGCATCAGTATCCGTCGAAAACCTTTACGCAGACATCTGCAGATCTCGTGGCCAAGGCCTTTAAAGGGCAGGAGGTCGCCGATGTGACGGGGGCGGCAAAAAAGGGTGACATCATGCGGGCGGTCGTCCCGCTCTATGAACTTTCACCATCGGGAGAAGGAAGACAGATCGCCGCGGCGGTTGCCGTCAGTTTTTATATTCCCCGGAGCCTGGCCGCAAAGTCGGACAGTATTCGCGAAGGGTACGCACAGTACCGGTCGGCGTTCAGCAAAAAGGACCCGATAAAATTGTCCTACCGGCTCGGGTTCCTTTCGGTCACGCTGGCGCTTCTTCTCGCGGCGATCTGGGTGGCGCTTCGCGTGGCCGCCGGTATCACGGTGCCTATCAGGAAACTGGCGGAAGGGACCGCGGCGGTGGCGGCAGGCAGGTTCGATTACCGGATCGATGAAAAGTCCGACGACGAGGTGGGGGTGCTGATCGCCTCGTTCAACAAGATGACGCATGATCTCCAGCACTCCCGGGAGCAGGTCGAGCAGGAAGTCAACTACAAGAAGACGATTCTCTCGAACATCGAGACCGGGGTCGTCTCCATCGATCGCGGAGGGAGAATCACGACGGTCAACCACTCGGCATCGGAGATCCTCGGCATTCAGGAGCAGGACGTGCTCGGGAAACGGTATGATGAGGCTTTCGGGTTCCTCGAGCTGGATCCGATCCGCAGCCTGTTCCGCAAACTCGAGCAGGGCCAGGGACGGGCAGAGGAGGAATTGTCGCTCAACGTGCGGGGCAGGATACTGACCCTCCGGATACGCATCTCCACGCTCAGGGACAGCAACGGCATGCCCATCGGCTCGGTCATCACCTTCGACGACCTTACGGAACTGCTGCGCGCCAAGAAGGCGGAGACCTGGCAGGATGTGGCGAGACGGATCGCGCACGAGTTCAAGAACCCGCTCACGCCGATCAAGCTTTCCGCCGAACGGCTGCGCAAGAAACACGCAGAGGGTTCCCCGGACTTCAACGCCGTCTTCGATGAGTGCAGTATGACGATCGTGCAGGAGGCAGATGGACTGCGGAAGCTTGTGGACGAATTCGCGAACTTTGCGCGCATGCCGAGCTCGACCCCGACGCTTCAACCCCTCGCGCCGGTGCTCGAAAGCGTGGTGCAGCTTTACAGCGGTGCGCACAAGGATATTGTGTTCGTGAAGGATATCATGCCGGAACTGCCGGAGGTGTTCCTCGACCGTGAGCAGATCAAACGGGTGTTCATTAATCTGTTTGAAAACGCGGTGGAGGCCATGGGAGGCAAGGGCAGGATCCTGGTTGCGGCGAAGATGGCCTCTTCCGGCATGGCGCAGATAGAGGTCGCCGATGAAGGGCCGGGAATCGCGGATGAGGATGTGCCGAAGCTGTTCCAGCCGGATTTCTCGCGAAAGAAGAAAAAGAGCGGACTTGGCCTGGCAATCGTGCTCAGGATCATCAAGGACCACAGCGGCACGATCCGCGTGTCAAAGAATGACCCGCGCGGAGCGCGATTCATCATAGAACTGCCGGTGGGGGTGAAGAATGAAGCAGTTCGGAGTTAGGAGTTAGGAGTTAGGAGTTCGGAGTAACGCCATCGAAGTGGGCTTAGCCGAACTCCGAACTATGAACTCCGAACTGAATTTAAGGGGGGGGCATCTTGGATACAGCATCAACAATACTGTTAGTCGTTATCGTGATCTATCTTATCTTCAAATTGTTCGGTTTTCTGGGGCGGTTGGGGATCCGGCAGATCTCGCCGAAGGAACTTGATCTGAAGAAGGGCATGATGCTCCTCGATGTCCGCACGGACAAGGAGCACGAGAACGGACATATTCCGGGCTCGGTCCATGTGCCATTGTCGGACATCGGCGACAAGATCAAAAAGCTCAAAAAGGACAAAGAGCTGGTGGTGTACTGCCAGAACGGCAACCGGAGCATCTGGGCCATTAAACGGCTGATGGGCATGGGTTACAAAAACCTCACCAACCTGAAGGGCGGCTACAATGCCTGGAAGAGAAATCATTGACGAGCTGAGGCGCGACTACCGGGCGAAAAAGCCGCTGATCGTAAAGCGGCTCGCCGAGTTCAGAAAAGTGTACGAGAAGGGCGACCGGGCGATCTTCGAAGAACTCTGCTACTGTATCCTCACCGCGGGCAGCAGCGCGAAAATGGGCATGCGCACGGTGGAGGCGCTCAAGGACCTTCTCAGAAGCGGCAGCGAGAAGGAACTCCGGCGGCGCGCACAGGCGCACAGCGTCCGGTTCTGGCGCCTGAGGCCGTCGTACATTGTCCATACGAGGGAATATCTCGATGAGGCATGCGGGCGGAAGATCAAACAGTTGGTCGGCTCTTTTGACTGCCGCGATGCGCGTCGTGACTTTTTCGCGAAGAACAAGGGCGTAAAAGGGATAGGCTATAAAGAGGCGAGCCATTTTCTGCGCAACATCGGCTTCCCCGGCTATGCCATTCTTGACAAACACATACTGAACAGCCTCCGCGAGCTGGGGGTTATCAGCACGCGTATGCGTCCCACAACGCGCGCAGGCTACCTCGCGATCGAGAAGAAACTTGAGAAATTCGCCAAAGAGATCGGCATCGACATGGACCACCTGGACCTGCTCCTGTGGTCCCGCAAGACCGGGGAGATATTAAAGTAATGCGGATTGCGGAGTGCGGAATGCGGATTGAAAAAGCGAAGCGCATGCCGAGCGTTCCCGGCGGTGCCAGATGAAAAAGATCATCTTCCTTTCCGTACTGGTCATCATCGGCATTCTGTTTTTCACCCAGATCAAGAGAGGGTGCCTGAGCCTTCTCATCCTTGTCGACAGCGTGCGGCCGCCGGAGAAGGCCTTGATGGGGAAACTCATCGACGGGCCGGCGAAGACGAAGGTGACGATTCCGAGCAGGGGCAGGATAATTCACGCTGATCTCTATCGTTCTCACCTGCGAGGCAGACAGTTCCCGCTGCTCCTCGTGCATGGAATGAACCCATCAGGCAAGGATGATGAACAACTCGTGCTTCTGGCCAAAGACCTGGCAAGGGCAGGGTTTCTTGTCCTGGTCCCTGATCTGGAGGGCGTGAAGAACTTTCGGATCAGGATCACCGATGCCGAGGACGTCCTCCAGAGTTTCCGGTACATGAGCGCGGGGGAGCATGCCGGACCCCGAGGGGGCATGATAGGCATAAGCTGCGGAGCGGGGCCCATGCTGCTTGCCGCGGCGGACCGGCGGATACGGGACAAGGTCAGCGTCGTCGCGACCGTCGGAGGGTATTACGATCTCCGCAATGTGCTGTCCTTTGCACTGACCGGCGCCTGCGATTACGGGGGACACCGGGGAGACGTCAGGCCGGAAGCCTCGCTCCGGTGGATGTTCGCATACCGGAATCTCGATCTCCTGCGTTCGTTCGATGACCGGGAGAAGCTCAGAAAGATCATCGAAAAACGGAACCGATACGAGGTTGCAGCCGCCGAATCGCTCGCAAAATCGCTCGGTCCGGAGGGCAGGGCGCTTTACGGTTTTTTTGTCAATACCGACCGGAAACGTTTCGCGCCGCTCTATGAGAACCTCCCGTTGCCGGTGAGGGAATATGTGTATCAGTTGTCTCCGGCACGGGCGATAAAATATATCACCGCCTCATTCATCATTATCCACGGGATTGATGATTATTCCGTCCCCTATACGGAGAGCATGAGGCTTGCCGATGCTGTGGGCGACAAGAATCGGGTACGTCTTGCGCTCCTGCCGCAGCTTATGCAGAGCGGCCCCACCGAGCCGTCGGCAGGCGAGCGGTACCAACGGTATGTTCTGGGAGGGTGGCGCCTGTTTACATCGATCTACGAACTCCTGGAGATGAGCAGTAGAGATGAGACGGGAGACAGAAGGCAGGACGTGGAACGTGGGAAGTAGGAAGTGGTAAGATACACTTTCTATTGGCGAGATAAAATTACATTCTGGTTGCTGTCCACTCTCGACTGCCTCTTGAAAGGGAAACTATGCGGGATAAGAGTCTCAAAAAAACAGTCATAATCGGCGCCTGGATCGGCGCGCTGGTCAGTCTGGGTACAGCTCTTTCCATGGATATTGTTCTGTCCGATACCTTCCAGGGGACCTGGTGGGATGCGGCTGCCAGAGACGTGACCAGGATGTTCGGACCAATATGGGGACAAAACGTCTTCGCGGTCGGGCTTCTTCTCGTTCTCGTGATGGTGTTCCTGGCAGGTTTTGGCGCTTTGCTTGGAGCTGCCGGTGGTCTTATGATGAACATTTTTTTCAAGAGTGTGCTCAAGTTATAAGGGGTGGTTCAGAAAACGGTGAAACGAATAGTACTGGGAACGCTGCGATCGACCCCCGCGCTACTTTGGCAGGCATCGGGGCGTTCATCGGCGGCGGAATGAATTCCTGTATATCCCTATGAACGACATTGAAATGCGGGCCATGCTCATCGAACACATGGGCAATGGCTTCCTCGAAAATATCATCGCGATGTTGAAGCAGGACAGCTCACTCTACCGGTTCATTCCCGATCTGCTGGGTGATGATAACCTCCGGGTGAGGCTTGGGGCAACGGCGCTGGTGGAGGAGCTTGTTGTTGAACATCGAGAGGAACTCATGGCGGCGGTGCCGGGGACCATCGGGCTTTTGAAACATGAGAGTCCGACCATACGGGGGGACGCCGCCTCGGTGCTCGGTATTATCAAGGCTGAGTCCGCAGTCGATGCATTGCGAATATGTCTGCATGACGACCATCCCGGGGTCCGCGAGGTCGCACGGGATGCTCTTGCGGAGATAGCCGGCTGAAACACCATAAACCGTCATTCCCGAGTGCCTCTATCCCCGATAGATTCGTTCGGGGACGAATCCAGGTTCTCGCATTTTGAAGCGAGCACCATATCCCCGATTAAACCATTCGGGGATGACATTTTTTAGTTGCGGCCAGAGGCTTATATCCGTGTTACCATCCGATATTCACGGTCACGAGCTGCCGCTTGTCCTTGTCCTGGCCGGCATAGGCGCCGATCTCTTCCGTATACATTGCATAGGAAACGGTGAAGATCAGCAGGCGAAGGTCAAAACCCAGGGTCGGGGAGCTTTCATACATACCGGCCCGGAGGGCCAGTTCAGCAGGCCAAATATCGAAGAGCTGCAGTTCGGCGCCGATCCTGAGCCTCTTGGCGAAGTCTTTGTCCTGTTTGAAGTTGTTCAATACGTCGATATAGTCCGCTCCAACCGTCAACGACCGGAACGCCGAGAGGGCAGGGTTGATGGCAACGCCGACATTGACGGTTTGGGGTATTTTCCCGGCCGGGCCGAAGCTCATGTTGCCGATATTCATGATCGATGCGCCGAAGGACGGCTTGAGCGGAGAATCCTGGGCAAATTTCCAAATAAGGCCGGTGTCAAAACCGATGGCATTGCCGCTCACTCTCAGATCGTCCTTGATATAGTCGCCGAGGTTGTCCTGCTTTTCAACCAGTTCCCGGGCGGTGAAATTGTGGATCAGCGCTTCCCGGTGGAGTGATTTGATCGTGAGGCCGACAAAGATGTCGTTTGTTACGCCGTAGCTCACCCCGCCCAGGGCGCCGTATACCGCGTCCGCATTCACCTCAAGAAAACCGTCGGCGCCGAATCCCTGATGGGTGATCGCGTCAAGCCGTCCATTTGCGATGCCACCGACGCCGAAGGCCCATCGGTCGTAGCTTTTGCCGAGCGAGGTAAAGTCAGACACCCTCAGGTGCAGGTTTTTCCCCCGGTACTTCGCGAGGACGTCGTTCGTAGCCCTGAGCTGGTCATCATCAGTTTTCCCATCATGATTGAGATCGGCCGTATCGGAGGCGTCCTGAAAATCATTCAACATGCTCTTGGCATTTTTCCCGTACTCGGCGCTGACATTGATGAGGTTGAATTCCCATCCTTTGTCCCGGGGAATATTGATCAGTCCCGCTGGATTATAGAACAGCGAATCGACCCTTCCACCCACAGCGGTATAGGCTCCGCCCATGCCCATGGCACGGGTGGATTTATAAATATACGGGTATTCCCGTGTGGTAGGGTTCTGGGCGAAGGCAATCGCCGGGAGCACGATTACAACGGCGGCAACAAGCAGCCAGTATCGTTTCTTCATTATGCCTGACATGTGAATAACCTCCTCCGCGGATTAATTAAGATTGGTTTCAATATAGTTTGAAAGATCACTCGACGAACAGTAGGTCACGGCCCCGTCCAGACATGACTGAGGACAGGTGTTGCCGGGACAAACGCTGGTACATGGCGTCGTACAGGCCTGGTCCTGGATGTCATTCATGGAGGTGGTAACATCCGATGTCGTTGTCGTTATGGCAGTGCTTAATGAGCTGACCGAATTGTTGATGCTTGTGTCGATGGAGACTACAAGGTCGAGATTGGCACCGGTAAGCGGGCAAGGCCACGTCTCCGAGCTATTGATCGCATTGGCGCACTCGGTGGATTTGGTCGTGGCAACCCAGTACTTGTTTGTTTCCGCATCCTTGTAAAGGAGTCTCTTATAGGTCGTCGATGTGCATGCAGGCAAAGAAGGATCGATTGTAGATGTGGCAATACTGATGAGCAGTCCGCTGTACGTGCCGTTCACCAGCAGTCCTGCCGGATCGAGAAGGGTGATGTCAATCGGAGCGAGGGGGGAGTACGATGCGCCAGTGCAGGTCAGCGAGGTCCCGAGACTGATGTTGCTGGCTGCGTTCAGCGCGCATGCGGTCGCATCAGCCTCGTCCGGGACCTGGTTATTGTTCTTATCGCAGGACATATTAAGCGTACCATCAGCATTCACGAGGTTCGGGATGACCATCTTCATCAGCACGAGGCCCTTGATCATGTCGACAAGACTAATATAGAACTTTGCGTCATGATACGTGTCCGCGGTGGCAGGAACGCTGTTGTACTCCGTTCTCGAATTGTCGATAAAGGTGAGGGTGTTCTCATCAACGTTCCCGATGAGGGCGGTCATGTAGACCGTGAGATCGCTGGTAGTTGTGGAGGTGTTGCTGTTGTTGCTGCCGTTGTTGGTTTCGCTGAACCGGTTGATCACGTTCGCGATGTCGAATCCGGCCTTGCCGAAATAAGCGGCGCCCCGCTGCATTGCATCGGCGCATCCGGACGAGAGCACCGCGTCATAGTTGCCTTGATCGAGGTTCATGGTTGTCTCATGTTGACATGCCTCGTCCGAGCTTTTCTTGCTGCAGCCCAAAAAGAGCAACGAGACGCTTGCTGCGAGCAGTATATACGTTTTTAACTTGTTCATACCGTCCTCCTCTTCACTGTTATCATCTCAAAAAATACCGTATCGTTGCGGTAATTTGGCAATTAGCACAGGCAAAACAACCGCTTAAGCTTATTCTGTATGATAGAGGAGAACAGGTATTGAGTCAAGTAATATCATCCCTTTTCATGATACCGGATAATTGACCTGCCGACGCTGTTGTTCCTGCCGGCCTATCAGGATTTTTTATTTGACAGTGACACATTTCTCAATATACTATTCAGTATGAGCACAAAACCTGATAATGAGCCTGTTGATGATGAAGGCTGGGAGTACGGCGATGTCTGGAAGCAGGGTTCACCGGACCAGCCGACGAACGGGGATGATGTCGAGTATGTCGAGATCCTCCGGACGGATGTAGGAGCCGGTTATGACGATTCTTATATGCTGGAACTTGTGACCTATCTCGGCTCTTACGGTATTGAGGCAACGTATGATTCCTTTTCGCTCGGCGTCGAGGGGGGCGCGATCAAGACCTACGTGCTGAAAGCGGAGTCGGGCAAGGAAGAGGAGGCGGTCCGGCTTATCAACGAAAAGTTCAAAGCGCAGCCATGATAACGGGGGAGGAGCAGGCACGTGTCTGAATTGAAGGAAATAAAGGAACTGGAAGAATCGCTCGACGCGTACAAATCCAAGGTCTCGCAGGTGAACAAGGCGACCCTCACCTGGGACAAGGACCTGATTTTCGTGGGCAGGACCAACCGCGGATACGAGGTGGAGTTCGACGCCCAGCAGCAGTGGGGCTGCTCGCCGACCGAGACGCTCCTCCTGAGCGTGGCGGGCTGCATGGCGATCGACATGGTGTCGTTCATCAGGAAAATGAAAGTCGAGATCAAGTCGTACAAAATGGACATTGTGGGGGAGCGCAACCCCACGCCGCCCCAGTACTATACCTCCATCGAGATGATCATTTCCATTACCGGGACCGGCCTCACGGCCAAAAAAATTGAGCGGGGCATCTCGCTTTCGCAGGAGAAATACTGTTCCGTGTACCACTCACTCAGAAAAGACCTGAAAATGAAGGTTGATTACACGTTCGAGAATGTGTAATACTTGAGTGAATGCAAAATGCAAAAATAAAAATGGATAGAGTTTTGCACGCTGTCATTTTGCATTTTGCAATTTACATTTTGCATTTTGAGTTCCCACCATGACCACCGTTCGTCTCCTCAAAAACGGAGCAGAGGCCTTCCCGGCCATGTTTACGGCTATACAGCAGGCAAGGTACTCCATTGCTCTCGAGATGTACATCATTGCCGACGATGATGCGGGGAGGGAGCTTCGGGATCATCTTACTGCGGCTGCCGGGAGGGGCCTGCTGGTCGAAGTACTCGTAGACTCCTGGGGTTCCTGGAATCTTCCTGATGCCTTCTGGGATGGTTTCCTCGCGGCTGACGGCAAGGTGAAATGGTTCCATCCCATCGCAAAAGGAGTTTTTTTCTTCAGGAACCATCGTAAATTGCTGCTTGTTGACGATAGCATCGCGTACATCGGCGGGATGAACGTATCCGAAGAATACTATCGTGGCGCGCACGGAGAACCGCCCTGGCGGGACAACATGGTGGAGATCACGGGCCCGGAAACGGCATGGCTGAGGCATTCATTCGGGAGGATGTGGGCCCGGGCCGGCTCTTCCTTGCGCCGGTTGTTGCTTCAGATACGACGCGAGGTGAGGGTGATCCCCGGAGGAGGCGTGAGGTTCCTTGAGAGCGGCCCTGAAAACCCCGTGTGGCCGGTCCGCAGGGTTTACCGCCAGGTTGTCCAGAAGGCTGAGCAGGACATCAATCTTGCCATGGGCTATTTCTATCCACACGGGAAAATGCTGCGCGCGCTCAAACGCGCCGTAAACCGCGGGGTTCGCGTGCGGCTCCTGTTCTCTCAGAAGACCGACGTACCGGTATCGCGCTGGGCCGCGCGGGGTCTTTACGGCAGGCTGCTCCGGGCCGGGATCGAGGTCTGGGAATATCTTCCTTCCATGATGCATGCAAAGCTCGCGATCGCTGACGATACCGTCGTTGCCGGATCGGCAAACCTGGATGTCCGGAGCGGCAGGATCAATTACGAACTGGTGGTGGTCGTGACAGATGCAGAGCTTGCCTCACAGGCACGCGCTGATTTCGAGGATGACCTGAAACAGTCTGTCCGTATTTTACTCGAGGAGTGGAAGTCACGTCCGCTGATCCAGAAGTTGAAAGAGCGCTTCAGCTACTGGTTGCTTGCGAGAGCTGATATCTTCTTTGCCCGGAGGGAGATTGCGCGGAAAATGAAGTAACGGGAAGGGATTGGCCGCGGATCATCACGAGAGATCCGGAAGACCCAGGGAAAACGGGAGCGTGGAGAAAAGGGAGCAACATCTATTAACGCGTCCATGATCGAACAATACGGGAGGATACCATGAAGCTCAAAGGAACCAAGACGGAAAAAAATCTGCTCGCGTCGTTTGCCGGGGAATCGCAGGCAAGGAACCGCTACACCTTCTTCGCGAGCGCGGCGAAGAAAGAAGGGCATGAGCAGATAGCGGCCATCTTCCTCGAGACCGCCGAGAACGAAAAGGAGCATGCCAAGCGGTTCTTCAAGTTCCTCGAAGGCGGCATGGTTGAATTCACGGCTGCATTTCCGGCCGGCCGCATCGGCACCACGGCCGAGAACCTGAAAGCCGCGGCGGAGGGGGAGCATGAGGAATGGACGAAGCTCTATCCCGGTTCTGCGGATATTGCCCAGCAGGAAGGTTTTCCCGAGGTGGCAACGGCATTCAGGTATATTTCAAAGGTTGAAATTGAGCATGAAAAACGCTATCTAAAGCTGCTTGAAAATGTAATGACGGGAAAGGTCTTTAAAAAGGATGCCCGTACGACCTGGATCTGCAGGAACTGCGGTCATCATCACGAAGGCACGGAACCGCCGGAGCAGTGTCCCGCGTGTCTGCACCCGAAGAACTTCTTTGAACTCTGGGCTGAGAATTATTGAGCAGGATTCCCTGTTGCTATCGGGGGACCAGGGTCGTATTATGTCATGTTGTTGAAGGAGGTCGCACTGATGGATACAAAAGACTGGAAGGTTACCGTGGCCCCGACCTGCCCGCACTGCAAAGCGGTCATGGAAAAGATGGACTCACGCCACCTTGACTGGGATTCGCCCTATCTCTGGGTCTGCTACAATGACGAATGCACGCTGTTTAAAAAGGGCTGGAACCATATGATGGAGAGCGTTGGACAGATGGTGTCCTACCGGTTCATGATCCATCCCCAGAACGGCCAGACGGGCGTGATCCCGGCATTCAGCCATGACTATCTGGATAAGAACAGAAAACAGGCGAACCCGAACTTCGAAAATGAGTGATGGGATTTGATCGTGTTGATGGATGCCGGGACCTGCATACAGGTTCCGGCTTTTTTTATTCGGTGAGATTTCCCGGCAGATGTCCTCGTTCCGCTCAACCGTCATGCTATCCTGACCCTGCACGCTATTTCCTCAGAACTTGATCTGTTCGAGCGAAGGTCTGACCTTGAATAGACCCCTCACCCCAGCCCTCTCCCGCAAGGGGCGAGGGAGGTTTGCCATCCTCTCCCCACCGAGGGAGAGGACCGAGGTGAGGGGGATTGGTTTGCGGTCAAATGCCCCCGCTCGCTCACCCGTCACGATTCAAGGCTTTTGTCCTCGCCGATCCGGTGTATTTTCATCATGTTCGTGCTTCCTGCCACGCCGATGGGCACGCCGGCCGTGATCACAATGAGGTCGTTCTTCCTCGCGAGCTTGCGATACAGCATTGCGCGCTCGACGCTCGCGATCATGTCGTCGGTGGTGCGTTTGGTTTTCAGGATGACCGGTGTCACCCCCCAGTAGAGAGTGATCTTTCTGGCAACCTGATCGAAAGGCGTGGGCGCGATGATGTGCATCCGGGGCCGGTGTTTCGATACCATGAGCGCAGTGGAGCCGGACTGCGTGAAGGTCACGATCGCCCGTGCCTGCTGTTCCTCCGCCGCACGGCAGGCGGCATGGGCCACGCTCTCGTCAGGGCCGGAGATCATGATATCGGGCGGCCAGGGATTCAGGGATGTTTCGGCCTGCACAGCGATCCTCGCCATGACCTCGACAGCCTGGACCGGGTATTTGCCCACCGCGGTCTCGCCCGAGAGCATGACACAGTCCGTGCCATCAAGTATGGCGTTCGCAACATCCGAGGTTTCCGCGCGCGTGGGCTGGGGGTTCTCGATCATGCTTTCGAGCATCTGGGTCGCCGTGATAACCGGCTTCTCAGCCCTGTTGCAGGCCGTGATGATCTTCTTCTGGAGCAGAGGCACCTGTTCGGGAGACATTTCCACCCCCAGGTCGCCGCGCGCCACCATGATGCCGTCAGCCGCGCGGATGATTTCGTCAAGGTTCTGGATGGCCTCGAATTTTTCTATCTTGGCGATGATCGGGATGTCCACGCCGTGCATTTTGAGGAACCGACGCGTGGCGCTGATGTCCTTGGCCGTGCGCACGAACGAGAGCGCGATATAGTCCACGCCCTGCGCGATGCCGAATCTGAGGTCTGCCTTGTCCTTGTAAGAGAGCGAAGGCAGCGAGAGTTTTGCGCCCGGCAGGTTCACTCCCTTGTGGCTCCTGAGCACGCCGCCGCGCACAACCTTGCATCGGAGGCCGCCTGCGGCCTTTGCCAGGACCTTGAGCTCGAGCCTGCCGTCGTCCAGGAGAACCGTGTCGCCTTTTTTCAGGTCCCTGGTAAGGCGGGGATAGGTCACGGAAATAAGCTCACGCGTACCCAGGGCCTTCTTTGTGGTGAGCATCAGCGCGTCCCCGCGTCTTAATGTCACCGCGTCATTTTGAACAGCGCCGATGCGCAGCTTTGGACCCTGCAGGTCCTGGATAATGGCGATCGGCTTTCCCGCTTTTTCAGACTCATCCCGGATGAGCCTGATGCGTCTGGTATGGTCATCCCATTCGCCGTGGGAGAAGTTCAACCGGGCCGCGTCCATGCCGGCGCGGATGAGTTTCGCGATGATGGCGGGTGTGCTTGATGCGGGACCGATGGTGGCGATGATCTTGGTTCGTTTGGGCATTTTAAAACCTCGTGGGTTCAGGGTTCAGCGTTCACGGTTCAGAATTCAGCGTACAGGGAAAAGATATAATGAGAAGTATAGCATAATATGTTTGTCGTCCATCGTCTCTCGTCTGTCTTCACGGCTCCACCTTGACCAACTCGTACTGTTTCGACCCCAGTCCCAGCCGTTCTGCTTCATCGATCTGGATCTGCATCGGCCGGGGATTGAGCTTGAACATGATGTCATCGCCGGGCTTGATGCCGGCTTCTTCTGCCGCGGACTGGGGCAGGGGAGGGGCGGCCCTAAGCATATCGATTGACGCCTGCTCAATGGCCACGATATCATCGGATATCATGATGCCCTGGTCCTGGATGACCGGCACATCGGCGATGGGCATGCAGTCGCACTCGGGCTGGATCTGGAACAGGAAATTGACATACACGACCTTTCCCTTCTTGAATGTCGAGAGCACCGCGGCCGCGGCTTCGGCAAGGCTCTTCTGGAACATCACATCGTCCTGGGGAAGCGTGAGCGCGCCTTCCTGACAGACCCGGCTGCACCGGCCGCAGTGCCAGCAGCTGTTCTGGTCAACGACAAACGTACTCTCTTTGAAATCGATGGCGTGGAGAGGGCAGATGCTCTTGCATTGTTCGCAGAACGTGCACTTCTCGGCGTTCCATTGGAGCCCCATCTCTCCATGGCAGTGCATCCCGCCGCGCCCTTTTTTCCAGCCCTGCTCGCGGTGGCGCGAACTGACGCAGCCCATGGCCAGGTTCTTGAGCGCTCCCGCGTAGCCGGCGTTTATATGTCCCTTGATGTGCGAGCAGACGACCATGGCAGGTGTATCATGAATTGCCGAGGCGACCGCGATCTCCCCGAGGATCGGGCCTGCCTTAACCAGGATGCTGTCCTTGCCGTACAGGCCGTCAGCCAGAACGACCGGCGCTCCGCAGGAGAGGTGGTTCAATCCATTCTGGTTCGCCACTTCTATATAGTCGAGGCCCATGATCCGGACCGTGTCCGTGACAAATGGTTTTGCTTTTGCCTCCTTGACGGCATTAACCACCTTGCGGATCATGACCGGCGGTACGATGCGGAATGCGCCGTGGGAGCCCCAATGCATCTTGATGGCAACCCACTCGTCTTCGGCAAACCGTTCGGAGAAGTTCATTTTTTTGAGCAGGGATTCCAACTTTCCCGGAACACTGTGGCTGTAATCCCATCTCAGTGTGCGTGCGGTGGAGAAATAAACTTTGGACATATTTCACCTCGCTGATTCTGTGATGCTTTGCATTGTCACATGCTGACGATGATACCTACTACTAAACAAAACTGCATTGAGTTTCCATTAGCTATTTCTGATTGTAGTCTGCCTATAACTCAATCTTTAAGTCTGACCCCATTTGTTCTGACCCCATTTGTTCCCAAATCCCGGATGAACTAAACGAGATATGAACAAATTGGCGTCCAATGAAGAATAGCTTCGATTTGCCGACGATACTGCGTATCGATCTGTCGGGGTGCCAGCCGAATGTAGCGTTCTGCGTTATCCCGAGATGCTCCGACTAGCCCACTGAGATATGTAACGATTTGTTCGCACTTTGGGGTATGCCCGTTTTTCCCGTTGAACTTTGGCGGCAGGGTTGTCCAAATGACTGAATGCACGCCGCGTGAATTTGCCCATTTCGGAAGATCCGCTATTAGAGGAGGGTTAGATTCACCTTGAGACCATACGCCGATGTTGCTCAAGCTGGTGTTTTCTCGCTTGCGAAGTGCTTTGCGTGCTGCCCTAATGTCGGTATCATCCATGACAGCCCAGAGGGAACGGACAGGTTCGGCGGTGGGATCGAGGGCCAGAGTTATTCGGCCATCATCTGATTGGCGTACAAACTCTACATTCACGAAAGGACCATCAGCAAACCACTGACGATGAATTGGAAGTTCGCGTGGATCCCATATGAGAGAGCCCCAACCTAAGCATGCGATGACTGACAATAGTAATTCTCCTTTCAATAATGGCAGTTAATCTATTATCAACGCACGGAATAACAGCGCATGCTTAATCTAAAAGTGATAAAAGTTGTTATCCTCTTCACGGTAAGCTCGCCTATTGCTTAACACCAGCCGAGTCAAATTTGACAATAAAAGCATCATTCCAGCCTGAATAAATATTTCCATCAAGGCTATCAGATACATCACCTGCGACATACGCATTGCCATTTGTATCTAGTGCTATGCCATATGGGTATGCAAAAGTTTTAATTGTCCTTGACCACTGATTGTTACCAGATGCATCAAACTTCATCAAGGTTCCAGCTGCATTCCCTGCTTGATATGTAGTGCCGACTACAAACAAGTCTCCATTTGTATCTATAACGACATCTCTGGCCTCGACACCTGATATGATCTTCAGCCACTGTTCTGAGCCTGATGAATTATATTTATCGATTATCCAATTGCTTTTATTCAGATTATCTACCAATATGCCAACAGCATAAATATTGCCACTGTTATCTATAGCTACATTATATGCTTGAGTGCTAACTGTTAATCCACACTGGGTTGCCAGTAATTGTGTACCAGCAGAATTATATTTAGCTACAAATAATGTTTTTGAGATCAAAGGATACCCATACCTTATATCTTTATCTGTGGATCCTGTTACGTAAACATTATCATTCGAATCTACTGTCAGGCCATATATTGTTGTTCCAACACTTCGAGACCACTGAACAACTCCTGCTGGGTTAGCTTGAACAAACTTATCTGTACTTGAGACATAAATGTTCCCTGTTGAATCAATGGCAACAGACTGAATGGCGGTATCTCCACCATTCCAAAGCGTTGTGGACATTATTGTTGTTCCTGATGAGTCAAATTTATCTACTACAATACCACTGCCACTCCGCCAACCTGCTACATATATATTGCCGCTTACATCTAGAGCAACATTATTTGCATAATCGACTCCAGAAGTCCCATATTGTTTAGACCATTGTTTAACACCGGATGCATTATATTTAATTAGGAATACGTCTTGATACCCACCATTAGTATGCCCATCAAAATTGCCCTCTGTATTACCTATCATGTAAATATTTTCGCTCGCATCAAATACAATATCTCTAGCACCATCTGAAGCTGATGTTCCGATTTGAATAGTCCAGGCACTTTTAAAACTCCAAGTATAATTTGTTGCAGTTGCATTGCCATCTATGTCTTTGATTCCAGAAGATATTGTTGCTGTATACGTTTTGTTTCTTAATAACGGGCTGGAAGGGGTAAAAATGGCCATTGAGCCGCTGCAAGATACCGTACCTGAAACAGGATTGACACCATCACTCAAAGTGAATGTAGTCGCGTTAACAGTAGATACATTTACAAGTTCAGAAAACGTAACAGTTACTGTTGTTGAAAGAGAAACGCTTATTTCATTACCTGCAGGGCTAGATGAAATGACCGCTGGTGGAGAAGTATCGGGCGCCAAAACAACTGTTACAGTATACATTACTGTCGAATTATCAGCAGCTGTAACCGTATAGATAATGGGGTTCGTAAAATCGTTCGGAGTTGTGCCGCTTACCTGTAAGGTCGTGCCTACCTTTACACTTGCGCCGGTCGTTGCAAATGACGCAATAAGAGCTGTGACGATCGTTCCGTTCGGCACGGTTACTGAAATTGTTTTTGTGATCTCGTTAATCACACCCGTCGCTACTGGGCTTGAAAATGAAAAAGCGGTGATAGTTTTAGCGGAACTTGCGGCTATAGTCACTGTTACTGTGTATGTTGCTGTTGAGCTGTCAGCAGCAGTTACCGTGTATGTCACCGTGCTTGTAAAGTCGTTCGGAGTTGTGCCACCTAACTGTAGGGTTATGCCAACTTTAACACTTGCTCCCGTTGTCGTAAATGTGGCAACCAACGCCGTCACGTTCGTTCCGTAAGGCACGGTTACTGATATTGTTTTTGCGCTCTCATTGATTATACCCGTCGACGCTGGGCTTGTGAATGAAAAAGCGGTGATAGCTTTCGTAGTTGCTGCCGGCATGGGATTATCGGTACTACCCCCGCCGTCGCTACCACATGATAAAATTGTGACAAACAAAAACAAGAAAGAAAAAACGACGCAAGTTCTCTTCAATTTACTCATTTATGCTCTCCCAAGGAGTCTTTTTCGCCGAAATCAACAATAACGAATGGCAGTTTATCAAAATTACTGAGAATAAGTAAAGACAATTATATGTGTATGTTTTGGATAGGTGTTAATATATTCAGAATGAAACGTGTTAAATTTCATAGAATGGTGACTAATAAGCATCAGTAAGCCCTACTATGCGCTAAACGCAAGTTGAACTAAGCCGCCAGCAGGTTATTGGACATGGTCGCGCCATTTTTCTTGCATAAACTTGTTCCGTAAACAGGTCACAAAATCAAGCTCTTCTTTTCCCAAAACAGCACCTCTGACTGGGTGCATAATGCAGTTCCGTAGATAATTCAGCTTTCTAAAGTCCTCTTTTAAGTGCCTCTTGTTCGCAGCTAACACCTGGGGTAGAACTTGTGTAAAGAGTGACCAGTTTTGGTCCATGATATCAAAGAGGTCAATAAAAGTTGTGTAGTTGTAAGGGTTATCCATAGGGACCACATCTTCCTCACGCTTCGAAATGCATTGCTTTCGAATCTCCGTTGGAACGCCCTTTCGCCACCAGCCCAATTCGTCGGGGCCATATTCTGTGACGAGAATCGTCCTGATCTTAGAATGCAAAAACGTTTCAAGGTCTGCTACAGATACGTACAGGTCTCCTCGAGGTGCATCACAGGAGATGCGGAATAGATCAAGCTCGCCCGGGTCTAGACGGCGGGCGATAGCACTTCGGTGCATTGCGGACTTTGTACTGAAACGCTGAACTATATCCTTGTATGCCTGCCTCCTGTCGGGCGGAATACTGTAGAGGATGTTAGATAATCGGAGTTCGTGCTCACCCACCTGGAGAAGTAGAAAACGTTTTATTTCGTCGGTTTTCTTCCCCATCTTACGAGCAATTTCTAATGGGGACATACCCTCCATCAATAGTTGGGCCGCTATTTGGCGGACTGACATTTTATTGGCACCTCTGGTCCCAAGGTTGTCTGATTAAGTCTAAGCTTCCTTCTGATAAATGCGTTTAGAAAGAAGCGTAAACATTGTTACGATTACAGAATGAACTTTGCATTTGTTCTATTTCTATAAGTGCGCGAGTTTCAGGGAGTACTCTTCGTTTGAGTTTTACTATCTTTACGTGGATTTCAGTATCGTTTCAAGGAATGTTTCTTTTTTGCGGGATTCCAGTTCTTCCTGAGTATAGCCGAGAGCCTCGATTGGTTCAAAGTCCCTGCCTGCCGCGATACCCAGAAGCTCAAGCCGTTCTCTCAGGTTCATGGCCTTGAAGTCATCGGCTATCACAATAACGTCGATATCGCTGCGTCTGAATATTTTGACCAAACTTGTTGGCGCTATCCGCTGCCGGGATAAACGGTAAAGCGTCCGTATTGCCTGAAATGTTCATCAAAAGCGAATGCAGCGCGGATTTTGAGCCGTTCCATGACAGCAAACGAAGTGCAATCGGTAAAGCTGAATCCCTTATCTTTATACTGCTGAAGGATTCTCCAAGCGCGGGCGATGTCCTCGTCCGATACTTTGATTACATCGGTGACCGCCGGATCAAACAGCTTTTTGCCGATCTCAACTGCCTGACGGTGGCCAAGACGCTGGTTGACCAGATTCAAGGTTTCAATAATGATGAGATCAGTAGTTGCTACCGGGGATTCGTTTGTCTGAATAAAAAGAAGGGCGAGCGTATGAAAGGCATCATCCTTGTCCTTAAGGGCATAATAGGCGGACGTGTCAACAAGGATCGTTGGGGCCGGAGCCATCTATTTACTCCCACAGGGTTTGCCATAGAGGTATTTGTCATGATTCGCGCTTACATCGCTGAGGCCGCCGGACGCTGTTCCCGCGATTGCAAGAAGCGCTTTTTTCTGTTTCTCAGTATGTTTTTTCGCAGCTCGTTCTTCCTCTTCAATGGACGTGATGACAAGTTTGAACCGCTCATGAAGTGGGAGCTTCAGTTTTTTTACCGGTTTAAAGACGCCGTGTTCATATATGGCCTCGATGGTTTTTGTCATTCTTAACCCTTTCTCAGCATGCTGATTATTGTGTAATGATAGCTATTTCAACGCGGGCCGTCAAGCGAAAAAAGGCTGAGCGGAACTCGTATGGTGAAAGAACTCATGTAGCCTCAGGCACGTAATCATCAAGTCTATTCCATTGCATTTCCATCTTCAACAACAATGATGGTTTCGTTAGAAGTCGTCATACCCGCGAAAGCGGGTATCCAAGGGTCAAGCATATGCCTGAAAAGACTGGATTCCCGTTTGCACGGGAAGGACGGAATTTGCGAGATTTCGACTTTATTCGAGTTCAACAACGATAGCCCGGGATTATTTTAATGAGTGCGGTCACTTTTCCAAAAGCTCTCGTGCGCTTTTGAGAAAACGTTCCGCGGCGCTTGCTACACGGTTGGCGTCGGCCTTTGTCGGTTCTCCCTGGGGCAATAGCCCTTCGTCAGTCGGATACCGCCCTTTATAAATGCTGTTCAATAATACCGCATCATCCATCGGAAGAGCGACTTCATAACCAAGGCGTTGGACCCTGGACAGCATTTCTACAATGTCGTGGGTCTTATCCGGTTTGTCTCCCTTTTCGAGGATCAACGCTTTCAGACCTTTTTCGACGGACTGCTGGCAGTGGTAGCATGCAGCTTTATATTTTCCATGATCTAGAAGTATGGAGGCTGATGAAAGTTCCTCTTCAGCTTCACGTATCCAGCTTTCAGTGGCTTTTCTCATGTAGAGTACCCTCCCGGTTTCAATAACTTCCTCCACAAACGGACTGCCGATGGAAAACAGATAGTTCATTTCCTGCGGTGTGTAAACCACGATATCGATCGGGACGGCGCGGTCGGCGAGCAGTGTTTCCACCTGAATGCGGCGATCGAGCGGCCTGTCCCTGGTGTCTTTCAGGATAAGGAGGTCAATATCGCTGGTTTCTGTTGCCGTACCTGTCGCGCGTGACCCGAAAAGAATGATCCGATCCGGCTCATATTTGCTGATAATTGTGTCTCGTATTTCGTCGATGGTTTTCAGCATGTAAAAAGTGTATCTGAAAGGTATGGGAGAGTCAAGAAGTTGTTTCGGTTCGAACTGTTGCTCATGTATGTGGCCGAGTTCATCTTTGCGAAGAAGTAGTCGTTGGGTAGAACCCTCGATATAATCATTCGAGGGCAGGCTTAGTGAAACCCAACAGAATCAAAATAATTCTTCGTAAAGATGGTTCAACGTTGATGCATCGGGTTTTGCACAGCCTGCCCCAGCATGCCTAAGGCAGGGGCTCTATCCGACCGGCTGAACAGCCAGACCCGGTAATTTGCTTATTGAATACTTCTTTGGTAGTCGCAGGAGGGGCACCGCCAGGCCTTCTCGATCTCATGCCAATCCATTCTCTTATTTTGATTCCTCGTATGCGCAGGAATAACACTGCCATATTCCCTCATGAAGGCTGAAGTCCATTCGCCCCCCGCACATAGGGCATTTTTTCTGCAATTCCGTATCCTGCGGTGCCGAAGACTCACTGATCTCACTTTTCTTCCCGCCGCCTTTCTTTTTCTCGCCGGGAATCGTACTTTTCATGGGATCTCTGGGCGGGATTGGCTCAGAGGCCGCACTTTCAGCAGTAAATTCCTCTATTCTATTTTTGATAGTGGTTATCTCCGCCCCGATATCCGTGAAGATCTCCCCAACTGCCTTCTCGACGAGTTCCATTTCCTTTTCCCGTGCCGCCATACTACTGAGGATCCCTTTTTCTTCGCTCTCAAGCCGCCCTATTTTATCGCGCAGTTTCGATATCTCGTCTCTCATCTCCCTCGATCTGGTTTCCATGGCCTTAAACTCGTCGCGCCAGCCGGGTGGCAGTAAACCCTTCTCGAGTATCTTAAGCTCCTCAAACTGATCGTTGACGGCCTTAACAATCTCTTGCCGGCTTAGCTTCGAAGTCGTCGACAACGCTTTGATAGCGGCATTATAACGCTGCTTCTCCTCAGGAATGATTTCCTCAAACGATGCCATGAGCTCACTGAATTTTCCGAATATTGTATCCTTACCTTCGATCACTTTTTTAACTTCATCGCGGAGACGCTCGATTTTGGATGACAGTTCTTCGCCACCTCTCGTTTTCACAAAGAGATCGGCGGCTATCCGGGAAAGGATTTCATTCCTGTTTTTCTTCTCAACGCCCATTCATTTTCTCCTTGTAAAGCCTAATAAAAAACGGAATTAGCGGAACGGCAATACGTTTAGTCATCTGAAACGAATATATGCCTGATTCGAGGCGATGTCAATAACCGTTAATGTATATTTTTATGGTAGAAGCTGATAGTTCCCGAATGAAATGTTAATGAGTCATCTCCTCAGCCCGATAAAGCAAAAGCAAAATTCCTTAACTCTGCGTCGGGAAAATCGCTTCCGCGCGCTTCTCTTCTTTACATCCTCCATCCCTTTTGCTACACTACCCGCCTTATCCCGCCCAAGAAGGAACACCATGACAACAGGACATATCAGTATCATTGCCGCGGAACTCAACGTACACGAAAAACAGGTGCAAGCCTGCGCGGCGCTTCTCGACGAGGGCGCCACGGTGCCGTTCATCTCACGCTACCGGAAGGAAGCCACGGGTTCGCTTGACGAGGTCGCGGTATTCGCGATACGCGACAGGCTGGAACAGCTTCGGGAACTGGACAAACGGCGTGAGGCTGTTTTGAAGTCCCTTGAAGAGAGGGGTTTACTCACCGAGGAACTGAAGGCGAAGGTCCTTGGAGCGGATACCCTGACGGTGCTTGAGGACATCTATCTTCCCTACCGGCCCAAGCGGCGCACAAAGGCGACGATCGCCCGGGAGAAGGGGCTTGAGCCGTTGGCCCTGCGGTTGTTCTCGCAGGAGGCATCCGTGGACCCCGCTGCCGAGGCTGTTGCTTTCGTGGACAAGGAGAAGGGCGTTGAGACCGCTGACGACGCCCTGAGCGGCGCGCGCGACATCATCGCGGAATGGGTGAACGAGGACCAGAACGCCCGCGCGAAGATGCGCGAGTTGTATGCTTCCAAGGGTCAGTTCCGGACCAGGGTACTGACGGGAAAAGAAGAAGAGGGGATCAAATACAAGGACTACTTTGAATGGCAGGAGCCGATCTCGTCCGCTCCGTCTCACCGGGTCCTTGCGATGAGGCGGGGAGAGAAGGAAGGATTCCTGATCCTGCGCGCCACTCCGCCCGAGGAGGACGCCCTTGCTTTGATCGAGGACCTGGTGGTAAAGGGGGACAATCCTGCTGCGCAGCAGGTCAAGCTCGCGGTCCATGACTGCTATAAACGGCTCCTGTCGTTGTCCATGGAAACTGAGATTCGGGTCGCGACCAAGGAACGGGCCGATGCAGAGGCGATCCGTGTCTTTGCGGAGAATATACGGCAGCTTTTGCTTTCCCCGCCCCTGGGCCAAAAGAACATTCTTGCCATTGATCCGGGGTTCCGCACGGGGTGCAAAGTGGTCTGCATCGACCGGCAGGGAAAACTGCTGCACACTGATGTCATCTATCCGCATTTCTCTGAAAAGAACACGGGAGAGGCGGGAACAAAGCTCATTGAACTTTGCAAAAAATATGAAATAGAAGCGATCGCTATCGGCAACGGGACCGCGGGCCGCGAGACCGAGGCCTTTGTAAGGCAACTCGGCCTGTTGGCCTCGATCCAGATCGTGATGGTGAACGAGAGCGGCGCATCTATCTATTCAGCATCCGAGGTCGCGAGGGAAGAGTTCCCTGATCAGGACCTTACGGTACGCGGCTCTGTATCGATCGGCCGCAGGCTCATGGACCCGCTGGCGGAGCTGGTAAAGATCGACCCCAAGTCCATCGGCGTGGGGCAGTACCAGCACGATGTGGACCAGCCTGCGCTCAGGCGGAGCCTCGATGATGTGGTGATGAGCTGCGTGAACTTTGTCGGCGTTGAGGTCAATACCGCGAGCAAACAGCTGTTGATGTACGTTTCCGGCCTTGGGCCGCAGCTTGCCGGGAATGTCGTTGAACATCGCAATCAGCATGGCCCGTTCCAATCCCGCGACGAATTGAAAAATGTGAGCAAGCTGGGGCCGAAGACCTTTGAGCAGGCGGCAGGTTTTCTGCGCATCCAGGGCGGCATCAATCCGCTTGATGCGAGCGCGGTGCATCCTGAAACCTATCACATCGTGGATGCCATGGCAAAGGACCTGAACTGCGCAATGCCGGACCTGATGCGGAATGATGCACTTCGCAAGAAGATCGATCTCAACAAATATGTGACCGATACAATCGGCCTGCCGACGTTAAAGGACATCATGGCAGAGCTTGCCAGGCCGGGCAGGGACCCCCGGGAACAGTTCGAGAGCTTCAGTTTTGCCGACGGCGTGGAGAAGATCGAGGACGTGCTGCCCGGCATGAAGCTGCCGGGCGTGGTGACGAACATCACCGCGTTCGGAGCGTTCATCGATATCGGCGTGCACCAGGACGGCCTCGCGCATATCAGCCAGCTATCTGACCGGTACATTAAAGATCCGAACGAGGCGGTGAAGGTCAATCAGAGGGTAATGGCAACGGTGCTTGAGGTCGATATAAAGAGGAAAAGGATATCACTGTCATTAAAGAAGAACCCGGATAGGCCGAGGCAGGACCAGCCGCAGACACAGCCAAAGCAGAAAAGTCAGCCCCCAAAACCGCAGCCGGATATCAACGACCTGAAGCAGGCTTTTATGAAGAACCGGACATGATGGCAGAGAAGATCGTTCCAAGTTGATGCGTCGGATTTCGCACAGCCTGCCCCAGCATACCTAAGACAGGAGTTCTACCAGACCTATCGACTTTAAGGTTTTGATTTAACTCTGCGTTCTCCGCGAGCTTTGCGAGAGACGCCTTTTCGGTTTTAAGCTTGTCCGGGTTAGGGAATCGCGGCGGGCACCCGCACTTTGCGGAAATCCGCCCAGATGTCCACGATGCCGAGGGCGATCACGAACACGATGGACGGCATGGCCAGAATGAGCGCGAGCAGCAGTCCCCGGCCAAAGGCCCTGATGCCCGCTTTTCGGAGATAGTGTTCCACGATAGCGATCCCCTGTACGAGATAGAGCACGGCAAAGAGGATCGCGAGGTTCCATCCGATGAGCCTTGCCGTCTCCTGGGGGACCACGATGAGGGCGAGGGCCGCGATGAGGCCCCATACCCACGAGTCCGGCGCGTGCCAGAGAGCGAGCGAGGGCTGCGCGGTCAACGGTTCCGTTCCCGGTTTTCGCAGGAGGATGGCGCGGGCAATGCCGAAGCAACAGGCGGCTTGCGTCACCGAGGTGGCGATGGTGATGCTGGGGAGGAGCCTGGAGAGGTAATAGATAAAATTGTCCGGGATCGATGAGACCATGGCCGCCATTTCCGTGAGCCCCATGGTTGTGTAGGTTTTCGCAGAACTGGTAATGATCTCCCGGAGATAGACCTCGACTTCCGTGATCGGGTTCTTGCCGACCCGGACCAGATAGAAGACGACGATACCCGCCAGCACCGCTATCGGCAGGAGCCCGCCCAGAAGAGAGGTTTGTTCGGGTTTCAGGCTTCTGCGCATGCCTTCCGCCGTGCCGATGGCCATCAGACCGAAACTGAGAAAGAGAATGGCCGCGGCCTGCCAACCGCCGAGGACAGCCATGATGAGGCTTGACGCGACAAGCGTTATAAATCCTGCCCGCTCGCCATTCCGGAGGTAGACGAGGATAAGCGGCACGGGCGTGAACAGAGCGAGCATCTGGCCAAGCAGGGGAATGACGAACCCAGCAACAAAAAGCCCGAGGGTCTGTGCGGTGGCGATGAGAATGGCGCGGTAGTTCATGATGATCTCCAGAAAGCCAATTTTTCACACGAAGGCATCCCCGATGAAAGCAGTCGAGGACAGGCGCCGGCACGAAGAAAGGCATAATGAAAACATTCAGGTTTCTCTTTGTGGCTTCGTGGCTTTGTGTGAGACAGGACTTTTTTCGATTTTATCAAAAAAAGGGAAACTCAAGGTCACTGATGAGTAACCCCTGAGTTCCCCTGTTCAAGGTGTCAAACTGTATGCGCCGACGCGCGACTTACTTCTCGCCCGAGAACGGCAGGAGTGCGATGTTTCTGCACCGCTGCACCGCGACGGTGACCTCGCGCTGATGCCGCGCGCAGTTGCCGGAGATGCGGCGGGGAAGGATCTTGCCGCGCTCGGTGATGAAGAATCTGAGCGTCTTGATGTCCTTGTAATCTATGAAAGGCGTCTTGTCAACGCAGAACCGGCACACCTTTTTCCGGACCTGAAAGCGTCTCTTGTTCGGTCCGCCGGCGCCTCTGCTGTCTCCTCTGCTGCCTCTCGAGTCAGAAGACCGTTCTGATGATCTTGCTGGGTACTCTGCCATAGTATTGAACTCCTCGTGTAATAGTTTTTAATAACAGGTCGTGCCGCCTTAGAAGGGGATCTCTCCCTCATCCACGGGTGTTTCGGACACGGGCTCGGACTGGCTGGGAGCGCCGCCCGGGCCGGACGCCGAGCGCTTCGGCATGAAGTGCACCGACTGCGCCGCCACTTCGATCTTGCTCCGCTTCTGGCCGGAATCTTTGTCTTCCCACCGGCGCTGCTGCAGCCTGCCTTCGATCAGTGCCCCGTCTCCCTTATTGAGATATTGCCCGCAGTTCTCAGCCTGTTTGCCGAAGACCACGATATCAAAGTAGCTGACCTCTTCCTTGGTCTCTTCGCCCTGCTTGTACTTGCGGTTGATCGCGACGGCAAAGCTCGCGACCGCGGCACCGTTCGGCGTGTAGCGCACCTCGGGATCGCGGGTGAGATTGCCCAACAGGATCACTTTATTAAAGCTTGTCATGGATTACCTCGATTTTCCATCCTCCTGTATCTGTTCCAGAGCAGGAGGGGGAGTCGTACGATTGTGACCCCGCCTGGGCGGGGCTACGCCGCGGGACGTCCTGCCTCTGCCGCTGCCTTGGCGAGGTCCTTCTTTTTCGGTTTGGGGGCCGGCCTGGTGCGCAATTCCTTTTCGAGCTTTACCGTCAGGAACTTTATCACCGAATCGGTGAGCTTGAACGTGCGCTCGAGTTCGCTTACCGCGACGGGCGCCGACTTGAACTGGAAGAACACATAGTGGCCGCGCTTCTGCTTCTTGATCTCGTAGGCAAGTTTCTTTTTGCCCCAGTCCTCAAACTTGATCATTTCTCCGCCCTGTTTCGCGACCACGTCCTGCATCTTCTTGATCACGTTGGCGATCTCTTCGTCGGTCTGGTTGGCGTTGATGATGAATATTGATTCGTACAGCTGCATTGTTGTTTGCCTCCTCATGGGTTATAGCCCCCTGCTGAAGCACAGGGAGCAAGGAGTAATCCCGTTTCGTAATCCTGTCCGGGAATCGACCTTACTCAATTTTTTAGAGATGAAACATTATCACAGGCGGGCTGATAAATCAAGCTTTTTCTTGGAGGTCCCGGCTTCAAAAGTCCTTGCTGACCGTGTTCTATAAGTATTTTTTATTGACAAAAGGTACATAGTGTTTTATTATCAGTTTCACTTTTTTAATAAATAGGGTTGGAAAAATTTCTTTGAAAAAGAATGGGTTAGAATGAAGTCTTTGTTTCTCTCATCACTATCATCTCTGGGAAAGGGGATCAGAACTTGACCAAGAAATCAATCAACGTAGGTATCATCGGTTTCGGCACCGTGGGCACGGGTACGGCGCGCATCCTGATCGAGAACGCGGAGATTATTAAACGAAGGCTCGGCGCCCCTGTTGTCCTGAAAAAGATATCGGACCTCGATCTCAAACGCGACCGGGGTATTACATTGGGCGACGTGAAGCTCACGAACGATGCACAATCGCTGATCAATGATCCTGACATCGACATCGTGGTCGAGCTGATCGGCGGGTACAAGCCCGCCAGGGAATTCATTCTCGAGGCGCTCAGGAACAAAAAGCATGTGGTGACGGCGAACAAGGCCCTCCTTGCAGTGCACGGCGAGGAGATCTACGCGGCGGCGGAGAAGGCCGGCGTCACGGTCGGGTTCGAGGCCTCGGTTGCCGGCGGCATCCCGATCCTTGCGGCCATCAGGAACGGACTCGCCGCGAACAATATAAAGTCAATCTACGGCATCGTGAACGGCACCTGCAACTACATCCTGACGCTCATGACGAACGAGGGCAGGAAGTTCGATGAGGTTCTGAAAGAGGCCCAGGCCAAGGGTTATGCCGAGGCTGATCCCACGTTTGATATCGAAGGCATCGATTCGGCTCATAAGCTGGCGGTGCTCACCATGCTTGCCTACGGCACGCCGGTGAAGTTCAACGATATCTATACCGAGGGGATCTCGAAGATCACGCCGGTGGATATTGATTTCGCAAAAGAGCTCGGTTACAAGATCAAACTGCTGGCGATCACCAAGATGGTGAATGGCGAGGTAGAGGCGCGGGTGCACCCGACCATGCTTCCCGGGGAGTACCCCATTGCCGCGGTGGATGGTGTTTTCAACGCGCTTTCGATCGTGGGCGACGCTGTTGGTTCCACGATGTTCTATGGGCGCGGCGCGGGCGACATGCCTACGGGCAGCGCGGTGGTGGGGGATATCATCGATATCGGCAGGGACATTCTCGCGGGCAGCGCGAACCGGGCGCCGCTCACGGCCTTCCGTGAACGATCAGAGCTCAGGATTCGCAAGATGGACGATATCACCTCCTGCTATTATTTGCGCTTCTCGGTCATGGACAAGCCCGGCGTTCTGTCGCGGGTCTCCGGCGTGCTCGGCAAGAACAATATCAGCATTTCGTCGGTCATACAAAAGGGCCGTGGCGCTGCCGAGGCCGTTCCCCTGGTAATGATGAGCCATGAGGCGGTTGAGCGAGACGTAAACAGGGCGCTCGCTGAGATCAACAAGATGGACTGCGTGGCGGGGCCGACGATGGTGATCAGGGTGGAAGAGGGGAAACAAGGATAGTTCGGAGTGTGGAGTTCGGAGTGCGGAGCGCCCCTCTCCCCAGCGGGGAGAGGATAAAGGTGAGGGGACGTTAGATTTTTTACTCCGCAATCCGCAATCGTCACTTCGCACTTGTATTGGGGATCTCATGACTGACGACATCAAAATAGACAAGACCATCGACCTCAAGGGTCAGGTTTGCCCGTACACCTTTGTGCGGTCCAAACTCGCGATCGAGAAGATGAACCTCGGCGAGGTGCTCGAGATTATTTTTGACCACCAGCCGGCGATCGAGAACGTGCCCAAGAGCATGGAGAACGAGGGACAGAAGGTCCTGAGGATCGACAAGACCGGGGAAAAAGAGTGGCACGTGTTTATCCGCAAGGACAAGGAAAAGAAAAAACCGTAAGGGGTAAGGGGGAAGGGGTGAGGGGATAAGCGGGAGAGAAAGTTTCCTTTTCGCCTTACGCTACACGCCTCACGGAATCAATATGGATTTTACTGAAGACCAGATACTGCGATACAGCAGACATATCCTGCTCCCCGAAGTCGGGGGAGAAGGCCAGGAGAAGATACTGAAGGCCAAAGTTGTGCTCGTGGGCGCCGGCGGTCTTGGCTCTCCGGTGGGGTATTATCTCGCCGCGGCAGGCGTCGGCACCATCGGCGTGATCGACAATGACCACGTGGAGCTCTCGAACCTGCAGCGCCAGATCGCGCATAACACCAGCCGCATCGGGGTGTCCAAGGCCGATTCGGCAAAAGAGACGTTCGAGACGCTGAACCATGATGTCAGGGTCGTGACGCACAAGGAGCGGCTTTCGTCTAAGAATATCATGGACATTATCAAGGACTATGATATCGTGGTGGACGGAAGCGACAATTTTCCGACCCGCTACCTCGTGAACGATGCCTGCGTGATGCAGGGGAAAACGCTGATCAGCGCGGCGGTCTTCCGGTTCGAAGGCCAGGTAATGAGCATCTACCCCGGTGACGGACCGTGCTACCGCTGTTTGTTCGAGGTCCCGCCGCCGCCGGGCATGGTGCCATCGTGCCAGGAGGCGGGCATCCTCGGCGTGGTCACCGGCGTCGTGGGGACGCTCCAGGCCACCGAGGTGATCAAGGCGATCCTGGGGATCGGGCAGCCGTTGAAGGGCAAGCTCCTCTTATGGAATGCGCTTGATATGAGCTTCCGCACGGTGAAAGTGCCCCGGAACAAAGAGTGTCCCGTGTGCGGTGAGCATCCGACGATCAAAGAATTGATCGATTATGAGCAGTTCTGCTCGATGAGCCATTAGGAAGTGCGGAGTGCGGAGTTCGGAATGATGAATAGCAAAGATCAGGGAAGTGGAAAAAATTCTTCTTGCGTCTCCTGAGGTAAATGGCATGGAATTGATCGTTAAAAAATCAGATTTGCAAACTATTTTCAACCACTGTCTTGCGGCAGTGCCGAACGAGGCATGCGGGATGCTGGGCGGCAAAGACGGCAGGGTGGAAAAGGCCTACTGCATGAAGAACGCGAAGCCGGGCACGGACTATTATGAAATGGACCCGGAAGAGCAGTTTCGCGTGATGAAGGACATCAGGGATTCGGGCCTCAACATGATCGGACTGTTCCATTCCCATCCGCACAGCCAGGCCTATCCGTCGAGCGTGGATGTGGATCAGGCGTACTGGCCCGGAACACAGCTCCCGAACTATCCCGATGCCGTGTATGTCATTGTGACCCTGATGGACCGGGCGAAGCCGGTCGCAAGGGGTTTTTCGATCGAAGAGGGAAAAGTAACAGAGATCACGGTGACGGTTGTATAGCAGGCTGTTGAAAAATACCATTCTACCGTCAGTCATCCTGAACGGAGTGAAGGATCTCAAGTCTCCGGAAAAGCAGGATTCTTCGCGGAGTTTATCCTGAGTAACTTCGAGATCCTTCGTTTCACTCAGGATGACGGGCGAAGGACTCAGAATGACATTCTTGGTGTTTGTTGAATTTTTCAATAGCCTGACGGGGGCGAATATCGGTCACGGGGGAATTTGAAAGACCGCTGAAACAGACACCATTAAGAAGAATGAAATCAGGAGGAGTGATATGGCGATCACCGTGAGGATTCCCACACCGCTGCAGAGGCTGACGGACGGAAAAGCGGAAGTGGAGTGCAGTGTAAAGAATGTCAAAGAGCTTGTTGACGCGCTCGAGAGGGACTACCCTGGCATGCAGGAGCGGCTTTCGGAAGGCGGCAAGATCCGGAGATTCATCAACGTCTATGTGAATGACGAGGACATCCGTTTTCTCAACAAGGAAGAGACCGTGCTGAAGGACGGCGATACGATCTCGATCGTACCGGCTATCGCGGGAGGATCGTAAGACCACAAAGTCAAATTTCAAAATGCACATTGCAGAATGAGGGTCAACGACGGTGCGCTCAATAATTTTGCATTTTGCACTTTGCCTTTAGCATTCCGCGAAGCGAGGAGCGGTCTATGGCGACGAAGAGGGTTAAACTGACCTTTCCGAAGGACCTGATCAAGGAGCCTGTGATCTTCACCATGGCAAAGAAGTTCAACGTGATGCCGAATATCAGGCACGCCAGGATCACGGACTCGATGGGCGAGGTGGTGCTGGAGTTCGAAGGCACGGAGAAGCTGCTCGAACAGGGAATCGCGTATCTCAGGGAACGCGGCGTCAAGGTTGAAGCCATTGAAGGTGATTTTGAAAGCCTTTAAAGAGATGACCAAGGGTCAAGCAGCAAAGGTCATGGTATCTGCTCAAGAATCTTAAAACCGACCTCTGATCCTTGCTCCATGATCTATAAGGCCTACGTGTCGGCCGGGACTTCGCCCGGCAGACATGGCCCCTTCGGGGCAGTTCGAATTTAACGTTTTTGTAGGGCAAGGCTTCAGCCTTGCTGATACCGAAAATCCGCAACCCTGAAGGGTTGCCCTACAACTCAATGAAAACATAAAAAACCCAAACATCGACAATCTTTTGTCGATGTTATAGGCGTAAGCACCTATTATGAAATACATTATTCTCCTTGGTGATGGAATGGCCGACAGGCCGAATGCGGAACTTGGGGGCAGGACGTGCCTGCAGGCGGCGAAGACGCCGAACCTCGACCAGCTCGCGACACTCGGACAGGTGGGCATGGTGCACACGGTGCCGGAAGGATTTCACCCGGGCAGTGACGTGGCCAACCTCTCGGTGATGGGCTATGACCCGCGGAAGTATTATACCGGCCGGTCTCCGCTCGAAGCGGCAAGTATCGGCGTGGAACTCGCGCCGGACGATATCGCGTTTCGCTGCAATCTCGTGACCTTGCGCATTATCAGCAGCAAGTCGTCCGCAACAGGCAAGGGACGGCGCGCGATCATGGAGGACTTCAGCGCCGGTCACATCACAACGCAGGAGGCACGGCTGCTCATTGAGGAGATCGACAGCAAGCTCGGCAGTGACTTTATCCGTTTCTATCCCGGTGTAAGCTACCGCCATCTCATGGTATGGAAGGGCGGGAAAGAAAAGATCGAATGTACTCCGCCCCACGATATTCTGGACAAGGACATCCAGGACTATCTTCCGAGCGGCGAAGGCGATGAAACCATCAATGCACTGATGGATGCGTCCCTCGACCTGCTTCTCGCCCATCCGGTGAACAAGGCGCGCCAGGAGAACGGGAAACGGCAGGCGAACAGCATCTGGTTCTGGGGGCAGGGAAAGCGGCCATCCATGCCGACCTTCAAGGAGAAGTACGGCCTCGAAGGGTCCATGATCTCGGCGGTCGACCTTACGAAGGGCCTCGGTATTTATGCCGGATTTGATGTCATCAACGTACCGGGCGCCACGGGCTGGATCGACACGAACTACGTGGGCAAGGCTGAGCACGCGCTCTGGGCGCTCAAGACCAAAGACATTGTTTACCTCCACGTAGAGGCGCCCGACGAAGCGGGCCATACTGGCGATCTTAAGAACAAGCTCAAGGCCATTGAGGATTTTGATGAATTCGTGGTCGGCAACATCATCCATGGCATGAAGCAGTTCGACGAATACCGTATCCTGTCGCTTCCGGACCACCCCACGCCGGTCGAGCTCAGGACCCATACGGCGGATCCCGTTCCGTTCGTGATCTACGATAACACCGCGGAGCGCAAGGGCGGACCCGTTACCTACGATGAGAAGATAGCGGACCGCAAAGATACGCTGGTGTTCAAAGACGGTTATACGTTGATGGATTATTTTTTGAAACGTTAAAGAATTTACCACAGAGGACACAGAGGAAAGCACGCAGTATTTTAAGATCATGCATTAAAATTTTCATTTTTACTCTCTGTGATCTCTGTGGTTAAAACAGTTTAACTTTGCAACGGAGGGAAGTAAGTGCTTATCGTTCAGAAATACGGCGGTACATCCGTGGCGAACCCCGAACGGATCAAGAATGTGGCAAAGCGTGTTGTTCGGACCAGGGAAGAAGGCAATGATGTGGTGGTGGTCCTGTCGGCCATGAGCGGAGAGACCGACAAACTCATCAACCTGGCCAGTCAGGTGAGCGAGAACCCTGACCCCCGGGAGATGGACATGCTGGTGTCCACGGGCGAGCGCGTGACCATCGCGCTCCTTGCCATGGCGATCCAGTCGCTGGGGCACCAGGCGCAGTCCTTTACCGGCAGGCAGGCGGGGATCATTTCCGACTGCGTCCATACCAAGGCGAGGATCGAAAAGATCAGCGGTGAACGCATCAAACACGCTCTCAAGGAAGGAAAAATCGCGGTGGTGGCGGGCTTCCAGGGGATCAACGAACGGGACGATGTGACGACCCTGGGTCGCGGCGGGTCGGACCTTTCAGCCGTGGCGGTCGCCGCCGCGCTCAAGGCGGACCTCTGTGACATCTACACGGACGTTGACGGTGTATATACCACGGACCCGAACATGGTTCCCCAGGCCAGGAAACTGGACAAGATCTCATATGAGGAGATGCTTGAATTGGCGAGTCTCGGGGCCAAGGTTCTCCAGACCCGGTCCGTCGAGTTCGCAAAAAAATATAATGTTCCGCTAAGGGTGCTCTCGAGTTTCAACGACAACCCGGGGACCCTCGTGACCAAGGAGGATTCTGATATGGAAAGAGTGGCGGTATCCGGCGTGGCATACGACAAAAACCAGGTAAAAGTGACGGTTACCGGTGTACCGGACAAACCCGGTGTGGCAGCGAAGATATTCAATGAAATATCGACAAACAACATCATCGTTGATATGATCATCCAGAACATCGGCGAGGGCGGGCTCACGGACATGTCCTTTACCGTACCGAAGACCGATTCCAAAAAAATAGCAGAGCTCATGAAGAAGGTCGTTGCCGAGATCGGCGCCAGGGGGGTGACCGTAAAGGAGGATATCTCCAAGATCTCGATCGTCGGTGTGGGTATGCGTTCCCACTCGGGTGTGGCCGCCAAGATGTTCTCCTCCATGGCCAAAGAGGGGATCAATATCATGATGATCAGCACCTCGGAGATCAAGATCTCCATCGTGATCGAAGCCAAGTACACGGAACTCGCCGTTCGGGTGCTGCACGAGACCTTTGAGATGGATAAGGCGGCGTAGGAAGTGCGGAGCGGCGAGTGCGGAATGCGGAGTATACGAACAACCTTGTTCCAAGGGTTTTCATTCCGCACTCCGCATTCCGAATTCCGTACTACCGTATTTGAAAGCCAGAACGGATAATTTACTGCACGTTATGAAACCAATTCTCTTCATATACGACACCACGCTCCGCGACGGGGCGCAGGCCGAGGACGTGAACTTCTCGGTCGAGGACAAGGTCCGTGTCGCCCGGAAGCTGGACCAGTTCGGCGTCCATTATATCGAGGGCGGCTGGCCGGGTTCGAACCCGCGCGATATCGATTTTTTCAAGGAGATGAGGCGCGTCAAGCTCAGGAAGGCGAAGCTTGCGGCTTTCGGGTCGACCCGCCGCGCGAAGATGAAGGTCTCCGACGACCCGAGCATGAAGGCGCTGGTCGCGTCCGGCGCGCCGGTCGCGACCATTTTCGGCAAGACCTGGGACCTGCATGTGCTCAAGGCGCTCAAGACCACGCTCGGCGAAAACCTCGATATGATCGAAGAATCGGTAGCATTCCTCAGGAAGCGCATGGATGAGGTGGTGTATGATGCCGAGCATTTTTTCGACGGGTATAAGGCAAATCCCGATTATGCTGTTCAGACGCTTCTTGCCGCGGAGGGCGCGGGCGCGGATTGTCTTGTCTTGTGTGATACAAACGGCGGCACCATGCCTCATGAGGTCGAGGAGATCATCAGCCGGGTGAAAAAAACGATCGCCATCCCGTTCGGGATCCACGCGCACAATGATGCGGAGCTCGCAGTGGCGAACTCACTGTCAGCGATCAGACTGGGAGCGGTCCAGGTCCACGGGACGGTCAATGGCTACGGTGAGCGCTGCGGAAATGCCAATCTCTGCTCTCTGATCCCGACCCTGAAGCTCAAGTTGGGGATAGACTGCGTCTCGGACGCCAATCTGGCGAAGCTCCGTGACGTGTCCCGCTATGTGGACGAGATCGCCAATATGCAGCATCGCAAGCGGCAACCCTACATTGGCGACAGCGCCTTTGCGCATAAGGCGGGCATCCATGTGGACGCAATGTCGAAGAATGCTCTCACCTATGAACATGTCATGCCGGGATTGGTAGGGAACCGAAGACGCATTCTGGTGTCCGACATGGCGGGGAAGAGCAATATCCTCCAGAAAGCGGCAGAACTCGGAATCCCGCTCACCCGGGAAAGTCCGGAACTCGGCGTGATTCTCAAGAAGATCAAAGAACTCGAGAACGAGGGATACGAATTCGAAGGAGCGGAAGGGTCGCTTGAACTCCTCATGCTGCGCGCGGGTCACAGCTACGAGTCGGTGTTCTCCATGTTCGACCGTATCGACTATCGTATCCTGACGGAAAAGCGGAAGGTAGACCCCAATCCGGTGAGCGAGGCCACGGTCACTGTCGAAGTTGGTGGAAACGTGGAGCACACAGCCGCATGGGGGAATGGCCCGGTGAATGCGCTCGACAAGGCGCTTCGCAAGGTCCTGCCCAAGTACTTCCCGGGCAAGGGCCTGGAGAATGTCCGGCTCCTCGATTATAAAGTGCGTGTTCTGACCGCGGCGGAGGGCACGGCCGCGCGGGTGCGGGTGCTGATCGAGTCCGGCGACGGCAAGAACAAGTGGGGCACGGTGGGTGTGTCCGAGAACGTGATCGAAGCCAGCTGGCAGGCGCTGGTGGACAGCATCGAGTATAAGCTGTTAAGATCGAAGAAAAAAAGCTAACATAAAAACGGTTTACCACAAAGACACGAAGGCACGAAGAAATAAAAGAACGGATTTTTTTACTTAGTGTCTTGGTGCCTTAGTGGTAAGAGTATTTTGAGGTTGCATCGTGATAGAAGAAGAAGGCATCGTGGCTGAAGTGATAGGCGACATCGCCAGGGTGTCCATTGTGGCTAAGAGCGCGTGCGAGAAATGTTCCGCATCCGGGGTATGCCATCCCGGGGAGCAGGAGTACATGGAAGCGTCGAACCCGCTCGGGGCAAAAAAGGGGCAGAAGGTGAAGGTGGTGCTTGCCCCGCAGGTATATCTGAAGGCGTCCATCATTCTCTACGGCATCCCGATGACGGTCTTCGTCGCGGCGGCCATTCTCGGCAAGAACCTGGGTCTGTGGTATGGGACGGAATCTTCTTCCGATCTCTGGGCATTCATCGCAGGGATGCTGAGCATGGTGGTATCTTTTCTCTTTATCAGGATGTATAATAAAAAAGTTGAAAAAACACAGCAGTATAAACCGATAATCGTCGAGATACTGGACTAACATAACCGGACAAACAGCGCCAAATCACAAGAAACAAATGGAAAATAAATTCCAAAGCACCAGGGACCAGGCTTCAATCGTTGCGGAAATTGAAATTATTGTATTTACATTTTATTTGGGATGTGCCTGTTTAGAGAGCATCTGATATTTGGAATCTGGTCATGGTAACCTGGCCGTACGAGGGGTGTTCAGCATGAGATTGATTACAAAACCTGACGAAGCCAAGAGGCTGGCGCGGACCATCCTTTCCGACATCCTGCTGTACAACCAGGCAAAGGTCAAGGAGGGCATCGAAAAGGACAGCCTGTTTGAAATCCTGACCGATGAACTTGCGGAAGGAAAGAAATATTACGAAAGCATGGTGGACGCGGAGATCCGCAAGGACTCAAACCTATTCAATGAAGCGGTTGTTGATGTCCTGATCAAGCAGGCAGGAAAAATAAAGTCCGACATATGGTAGTGATCGACCACCGTTTGCCGATCGTAGGGGTGTAAGCGATAAAATTCTTGTTCACGGGAGGAGTTGGCTATGCCGAATGTTGACGTCAAGGAAGTCCGCAATATCGCGATCCTGTCTCACGGAGCAGCCGGTAAAAGCTCGCTTGCCGATGCGCTGTTGTTCACTGCCGGCGCTGTTGACCTCATGGGAAGCGTGGACGCGGGGAACTCCGTATTCATGCACGAACCGGAGGAGATGGCCCGGAAGATAAGCATAACCTCCTCCCTTGGATTTGCAGACTGGAAAGGCGTTCGCATCAATATCATCGACACCCCCGGATACATCAATTTTCTTGAAGAAGCGAGAGGCACCCTTCGCGCCGTCGACGGCGCCGTCCTCATTATTTCAGCCATCTCAGGCGTAAAAGCCGAAACCGAAAAGATCTACAAGTTCGCCTGCGATTACGAGATCCCGCGCATAGCGTATGTCAGCAAGCTCGACAAGGAGCGGGCGGACTTCTTCCGCGCCGTGGGCGACATGGAAAAGTATTTCTGCAAGAACTCCCTCGTGCTCCAGCTGCCGATCGGTCTTGAGGAGAAATTCAGCGGCGTTGTGGATCTTATTAAAATGAAGGCGCTGCTGTTCGCCGGGGATGGAAGCGGAAAAATCGAGGAAAAAGACATTCCCGCGGACATGAAGGAAGATGCGGCAGCCTACCGGAAAAAAATGGTGGAGCAGATCGCCGAGACCGAGGACAGCCTTCTTGAGAAGTATCTGGACAAGGGGGATCTGTCCCGGGATGACATCATCGCCGGCCTCAAGCATGGCACCATCGGAGGCGGTCTCCTGCCGGTGCTTTGCGGTTCGCCGGTCAAGAACATGGGGACCCAGCCGCTTTTTGACATGATACTCATGTGCCTCCCGTCGCCGGTGGAGCATGCCAACGCCGTGCAGATCAAAGGCGTCGATCCCAAGACAGGCAATGAAACAGTGCGCAAGCCGTTCCCGGATGAACCCCTGGCCGCACTGGTGTTCAAAACCATCAACGATCCCTTTGCCGGCAAGCTTTCCCTGGTCCGTGTCTACTCGGGAACGCTCAAGGCGGATTCGAGCGTGTACAATTCCTCGAAACAGCTGAAAGAAAAGGTCGGGACCCTGTTCCATGTCCAGGGTAAAAAGCAGGTAACCGTCCAGGTGCTCACGGCCGGGCAGATCGGCGCCATTGCGAAGATGAAAGAGACGCTCACCGGCGACACGCTGTGCTCCGAGAGCAATCCGATCGTGATGCCCTTCGCGAAGTTCGCCGACCCGGTCATGTCGTACGCTATTGTGCCGAAGTCCCGCGGGGACGAGGACAAGGTGAGCATCGGCGTCCACAAGCTGCTTGAAGAGGACCCCACGCTCAAGTTCGCCTATGACGATCAGACCAAGGAAATGGTGCTCTCCGGCATGGGGCAGGTCCACCTTGAAGTGACGCTTGAGAAACTGAAACGGAAGTTCGGCGCCGAGGTGACGATGAAGACGCCCAAGGTGCCGTACAAGGAGACCATCCGGGCGAAGTCCAAGGCGCAGGGCAAGTATAAAAAACAGTCCGGCGGCCATGGTCAGTACGGGGACGCGTGGCTCGAGATCGAACCGCTCCCTCGCGACAGCGGTTTTGAGTTCGTGGACAAGATCGTGGGCGGCGTGGTCCCGCGGCAGTACATCCCGGCCGTGGAAAAAGGCGTGATCGAGGCCATGCACGAGGGTGTTCTCGCGGGGTATCCCATGGTGGACGTCCGCGTCACGCTTTTCGACGGCTCGTATCATGCCGTTGACTCGTCTGAAATGGCATTCAAGGTCGCGGCGTCCATGGGCTTCAAGAAGGCCATGGAGGGGGCCAAGCCGGTGCTGCTCGAACCGATTATGAGCGTGGAGGTCATTGCTTCCGATGATACGCTCGGGGCCGTGATCGGGGACCTGAACTCGCGGCGCGGCAAGGTGCAGGGCGTTACTCCCCAGTCGGGCGGCCAGTCGATCAAGGCGCTCGTGCCCATGTCCGAGATGCTCACCTATGCCCCCACCCTCAACTCCCTCACGAGCGGCAGGGGCATGTATACCATGGAGTTTTTCGGCTACGAGGACGTCCCGAGCCACCTTGCGCAGAAGATCACCCAGGAGCGGGCCGCTCAGCACGCACAGAACCAGAAAGAGAAATAAGGATAAATTTCAAAACTCAAATTCCAAATTTCAAATAAGCACCAAATTCCAAAATTCAAACATCAATCGTTTGGAGATTGGTTTTTGGTGCTTGTAATTTATTTGGGATTTGCCTGCACCCAGCGGTAACGAGCGCTTGCCGCGAGTGCAGGGTGATGCTTGCTATTTGGTGCTAACGTTATGTACAGAAAAGACACCCTTACGAACGGGATACGGGTCGTGTCCGAAACCCTTCCCAAGTCACGCTCCATATCCATCGGCGTATGGGTAAAGGTGGGATCACGCCACGAGCCGGAGGAGATCGGCGGCATATCTCATTTCATCGAGCACCTCTTCTTTAAAGGCACGGAGAAGAGGAGCGCCAAGGACATCGCGATCGAGATGGATTCCATCGGCGGAGAGATGAACGCCTTCACGTCGCAGGAAACGACCACCTACTACGCCAAGGTCGTGGACGAACATCTGCCGGTTGCCATCGATATCCTGTCGGACATCCTCTTACGCTCCAAATTCGATCCCCAGGAGATGGAAAAGGAGCGCAAGGTCATTCTCGAGGAGATCAAGAGTGTGGAGGACACACCCGACGACTACATCCACGAGCTTTTTACCAACACGGTCTGGGCAGGCAACTCGCTTGGCCGTCCCATCCTGGGGACCAGGGACACCATCAAGGCGCTTAAGCATAAGGACATTGTTTCCTATGTTGATAATTATTACAGCCCGAAGGAGATCGTCATTTCCGTGGCCGGTAATTTCGAGCATGCACGGCTGATCGAGCTTTTGAACGAGAGCTTTGGGAAACTTGCGAGAGGCGGAGAGACAAAAAAAGAGATCACCCCTGTATTTAACCAGGCCATAGCGGTGAAGAAAAAGCAGCTCGAACAGGTGCAGATCTGTGTTGGATGCAAGGGAATGCAGTATACGCACGAAGACCGCTTTGTGATCTCGGCGCTCAATACGGTGCTCGGAAACAGCATGAGCTCGCGTCTGTTCCAGGAGATCCGTGAGCAGAACGCCCTTGCGTACTCCATCTATTCCTACGTGACCTCGTACCGGGATACCGGGCTCCTGACGGTCTATGCCGGAGCGGACCCCTTGAACGCACTTGAAGTGGTCCGTCTCGTGACCAGGGAGTTCGGGAAGATCAAAGATGAGGGGATCACACCCGCCGAAGAAACAAGGGTGAGGAACCAGATCAAGGGAAGCCTGGTCCTGTCGCTCGAAAGCAGCACCAGCCACATGAGCAGGCTCGCGCGGCAGGAGATCTACTTCGGCAAGTACCTGTCCATGGACGATATCATCAAGGGCGTGGAGAAGGTGACCGCCGAGCAGGTGAAACATGTGGCCGGGCAGCTCTTTACCCGGGAGAACATATCACTCACCATCCTCGGTCCGCTGAACAAATCCGATGTGCCGGATGGGGTGTTGGAGATTTAGTTCCGCATAGAGCAGAGACGCTTTGTCTCGCGACATCCCCACTAAGCCGTCATTCCCGAACGTTCCTATCGGGAATCCGGTTTTCCTTTCAACACCAGATCCCCGATAAAGGCATTCGGGGATGACAGACTTTATGCTTTACGGATTTGAGGCCGCACTATTATATTTACTATGTCCGATCATCTTATCGTTCACATAACACAACTCAACAACGCCAAAGGTCTTCCGGTCCCTCACTATCAGACCGAACATTCCGCGGGCGTCGATCTCTACGCAGCGGTGGAAAGTGAGGCCATTCTCGATGCCGGAACGTGGAAGCTTATTCCCACGGGGATCGCTGTCGCCATTCCCGAGGGACATGAGGGTCAGGTGCGGCCCCGCAGCGGGCTTTCGCTCAAGCATGGTATCGGCATGCTGAACGCGCCCGGAACGATCGATGCGGACTATCGCGGCGAGATCGGGATCATTCTGTTCAATTTCAGTGATAAGCCGTTTACGATCAATCGTGGCGACCGGATCGCGCAGCTGGTTTTCGCCCGGCACGAGAAGGCGAAGTTTGTCACGGTGGACGCTCTGGCCGGGACTACACGCGGCGCCGGGGGGTTCGGGCATACGGGGGTGTGATTCAGTTCGGAGTTCGGAGTTTGGAGTACTGCAGCAACACTTGTTCGTCATTCCCGAACGTTCCTATCGGGAATCCAGATTTTTATTTTACACCAGATCCCCGATAAAGGCTTTCGGGGATGACAGGTTTATTGGTTGCAGCAGGAGGCTGTGTTATGAGATATCTATTGAGAATATTTCTGGTTGTCCTGGTTGTTTTATTTGCGGCGGGCGTGAGTTTTGCTCAGGACCTCAAGGTCATTGAGAAGGTCCTGCCGAACGGGCTCAAGGTGCTGCTCAAGGAAGAACACAAGGCGCCGGTGGTCACGTTCCAGATCTGGTACAAGGTCGGCTCGCGGAATGAACGACTCGGCATCACCGGTATGTCGCACCTGCTCGAGCATATGATGTTCAAAGGCACGAAAAAGAACGGACCGAAGACCTTCTCGCAAACCGTGCAGCGGAACGGCGGGAACGACAACGCCTTTACGTCAAAGGATTATACTGCCTATTTTGAGAATTTTGCCTCGGACCGACTGGGTATTTCCCTCGACCTCGAATCCGACCGTATGCAGAACCTGCTTATCGAACCCAGGGAATTTTTGTCGGAGCGCGACGTGGTGAAGGAAGAGCGCCGCATGCGCTACGAGGACGACCCGGTCAACACGATGGTGGAACAGATGATGTCGGTGGCGTTCAGCGCACACCCGTACCAGTGGCCGGTGATCGGCTGGATGGCGGATATCAGCAGTATTACCCGGGATGACCTGAATAAACACTACCGCACCTACTATGCGCCGAACAATGCAACGATCGTCGTGGCGGGAGATTTTGATGCAAAGACGCTGCTTCCCCGGATCGAGAAATACTTCGGGACCATACCCCGGGGTTTGGCGGTGCCCCTCGTGAGTGCCGTTGAACCGAAGCATCTTGGCGAACGGAGAGTTATCGTAAAGAAGCAGGCCGAGCTGCCCGCGGTCTTTGCCGGCTACAATGTGCCGACCCTGAAACATGCCGACTCCTATGCGCTCGAGGTCCTGCAGGGCGTCCTTTCTTCGGGCAAAAGTTCGCGGCTCTACAAATCGCTGGTATATGAAAAACAGCTTGCGCTGTACGCGGGCGGCGATTATGACAATATCTCCGCGGACCCGAACCTGTTCACGGTCTATGCCGGCGTGATGCCCGGCAAGACCATCGAGGAAGTGGAGAAGGCGTTGTATCTGGAGCTCGACAAGTTGAAAAACGAACCAATCGCGGATGAAGAGCTTCAGAAGGCCAAGAACCAGATCGAAGCGAGCTTCATCATGAGTCAGGACTCGATCTTCTACCAGGCAATGCTTCTGGGCCAGTTTGAGACCGTTGCGGACTGGAAACTGCTGGAGAAATACATAGACCGCATCCGCGCGGTAACCAGGGATGACGTGATGCGGGTGGCAAAGGAGTATTTCTTTGAGGACAATAGGACTGTGGGAATTTTGGTGCCGGTGAAAGAATAATGCGGAATGCGGAGTGTGGAATGCGGAATGTTAAAAGAACATATGACGTAATCCTGATGATAGCGGTATTGTCGTTGCTGATTATCGAACCGGCCGCCGCCGAGCCGATCGGCAAGCGCTTCGTGCTCGACAATGGCATGATCCTTCTCCTGTCTGAAAAGCATGACATCCCCATGGTCACGATGAACATGGCGATCAAGGCGGGGAGCATGGTTGAGCCGGCTGACAAACCAGGACTGGCATCGATCACGGCATCGCTCCTCATGCAGGGGACGGCAAGGCGTACGGCGAGCCAGATCAGCCGCGAGATCGATTTCGTGGGAGGCTCTCTTTCGGTCTCGGGCGGAGACGACTTCGCATCAGCAAGCCTCCGGATGCTTAAAAAGGACCTTCGCACGGGACTTGATCTGCTCTCCGATGTTCTTCTGAACCCGGTCTTTGACCAGAAGGAGATCGACCGCAAGATCAAGGAGACCCTGGCAGAAATCCAGCGGCAGAAGGAAGAACCGGACAGTATTGCGGGAGAGGCATTTGCTAAAATGGTCTTTGGAGATCATCCCTACGGCAAAACCAACGATGACGTGGCAGCCTATCTGCCGAAGCTGGTGCGCCGGCAGGTCATTGATTTCCATGCAGCACGGTACAGCCCGAACAATACGATCATCGCTGTGGTCGGGGACGTAAGCGAGCAGGAGATCAAACAGCAGTTGGACGAGCATTTCAAGTCCTGGAAGAAAAAGGAACAGCCCCTGCAGGCTCCTGCGCAGCTGCCGGCCGGGGATAAGGCGATCGTACAGAAGATCGAGAAGAACATTACGCAGGCAAATATTGCGATGGGGCACATCGGCATCAGCAGGGAGAATCCTGATTACTATGCCGTGCTGATCATGAACTATATCCTGGGTGGCGGGGGGTTCTCCTCGCGTCTCATGGACAATATCCGGGACAACAAGGGACTGGCATATGATGTTCACAGCGGTTTTTCCGCCCGCAAGGATCCGGGGGCGTTCTCTGTGTCCATCCAGACGAAGAACGAGTCGGCGAATGCGGTGATCGATGAGACGTTCAAGGAGATCCGCAGGATACAAAAGGAGCTTGTTTCCGGGAACGAACTTGCTGACGCGAAGGCGTACCTTACCGGCAGTTTCCCGCTCAAGATGGACACCTATTCCAAGATCGCCGGCATTCTTACTGCCGTCGAGATATACGGGCTCGGCCTCGATTATCCGCAAAAATATCCCGGCCTGATAAACTCGGTCACCCGGGAAGATATCCAGAGGGTAGCGGTGAAGTACCTCCATCCCGATACCATGGCAATCGTGGTGGTGGCCAACCAGGAAAAAGCGAAGCTGAAGTACTGAATTCTGGTTTCTGACTCCTGAATTTCTATGTCCTCAATAATCAAAATTCTTCCCGACCATGTCATCAATAAGATCGCCGCGGGCGAGGTCGTGGAGCGGCCCGCGTCCGTGGTCAAGGAATTGGTCGAGAACTCGATCGACGCCGGAGCTACTGAAATCCACATCGACATCGAAGAGTCCGGCAGGCGGCTCATTCGCCTTACGGACAACGGCAGCGGCATGTCGAAAGAGGACGCCCGGACCGCGTTCCTGCGCCACGCCACGAGCAAAATATCAGACGATACGGACCTGGAATCGATTCGTACCATGGGTTTTCGGGGAGAGGCCCTCTCCAGCATCGCTTCGGTGTCCCATGTACGGCTGCAGAGCGCGATGAAGGGCGCGACTTCCGGCGCGCTGATCGAGATCGAGGGCGGTATGGTCAAGACCGTGTCCGAGGCCGCCGCGCCGCAGGGTACGGTCCTGGAGATCAGCCATCTTTTTTTCAATACGCCGGCCCGACGCAAGTTCCTGAAGAGCCCGGCAACAGAGTTTTCACACATCATGACCGCGGTATCGCGTCAGGCCATGGCTCATCCTTCCGTCCGTTTCAGGCTTACCCATAACAAAAAAACAGTGCTTGAACTTTCTCCCTCCGGGAACCTCAGGGACCGGACGCTCCAGCTTTACGGCGAAGAGATAGCCGAAAACCTGATCGAGTTCGCCGGCGGCGATGACCGTGTTCATGTCCATGGTCTCATCGGCCGTCCCGGCACGAGCCGGGCGGATAAAACCTATCAGGAATTCTTCGTGAACCGCCGCGCGGTCAAGAACGCTTCGCTCACGCACGCGCTTTACAGCGCCTGCGGCGACACGCTTATGCGCGATCGACATCCCGTGGCGTTCATCTTTATCGAGATCGATCCAACCCTCGTGGACGTAAATGTCCATCCTGCCAAGGCCGAGGTCCGTTTTCGCAACCAGTCACAGCTTCATGATCTGGTCCGTGACGTGATCAGGGAGGGATTGCGGGGAAGCGGAGAGGCTGTTCGAATTGAGAGCGCGGACAGGGTCAGGGAAGCCATTGCGGATTTCGGAATGCGGAATGCGGGAAGACCCCTCACCCCAACCCTCTCCCCGGAAGGGAGAGGAGGGTTCAGTCATCCTCTCCCCCTGAGGGAGAGGACCGAGGTGAGGGGTGGTGCACAGATTGATTCTCAAAACGGTGCACTCTTTCACTCCGCACTTCTCTACCCCCTCGCGCAGATTCACGACTCGTTCATCATCGCCCAGTCGCAGGAGGGAATGGCGCTTATCGACCAGCATGCCGCCCACGAGCGGGTGCTGTTCGAGAGGCTGCAGGACCAGTTCGGTGCCGGTCGCGTTCCTGAACAGCATCTCCTGGTGCCGGACCAGGTTGAACTCGGTCCCGCGCAGAGCATGGTGCTTGCTGAATATCTGCCGGAGCTTTCCAAACTCGGGTTCCTGGTGGAGGATTTCGGGAATGGCACGTTTGTGATCAAGGCAGTGCCCGCATTGCTGGTCGGCGCCGATACCAAGCAGTTGCTGCTCGATATCCTCGATGAAGTGAATGTCCACGGCAAAAGCGGAAGAATGGATGAAGTGCGGGATGAGATGCTGAGCGTGATGGCCTGCCATCCCGCGATCAAGGTGCATCGACACCTCGACCAACAGGAGATGGAAAAGCTGCTTGCCGATCTGTTCAAATGCCGCATGCCGCATACCTGTCCTCACGGGAGGCCGACGATCGTTCGATTTTCCCTGGTTGAGATCATGAAGATGTTCAAGAGGATGTAGCAATCCAATGAAGCAGCTTCCCGGGGTTTATTAAGAAAAGAGGCAGATGTCGGATTTTCGAAGCTATCGATGTTCCATAACGCTGGTTATTCTTGCCCTTATCATCAGCACTCCTGTTGTCGGCTGTGCCAAGAACATTACCCGTGACGATCTCCTCAGACAGATGATGACGGAGAGGCCGCCGCTGGTCGTGGATGTCCGTTCGCAGGGCGAATATGACCGGGACCATGTGCCGGGAGCGCTCCATATCCCGTTTTACTCGATCGGCTCCGGTCTGAAAGGGCTGGGATATCCCAAAGAGGACCCTGTTGTTCTGTATTGCGAGCACGGTCCGCGCTCCGGCATTGCCGGAATATCTCTGTATCTCTCGGGCTATGAAAAGGTGTATTCCCTGGAAGGGCACATGAAAGCCTGGAGAAAGAACGAGTTCCCGATCGAGATCATCACTCATTAATCCATGCCGAACGACAAACCCATCCTTATCATCGCCGGGCCTACTGCCGTGGGCAAGACCGATGCATCCATCCAGCTCGCCCGGGAACTCGGGGCTGAGATCGTGAGCGCCGATTCCATGCAGATCTACCGCGGCATGGACATCGGTACAGCCAAACCCACTTTGGAACAGCGAAAGCTCGTGTATCACCATATGATCGATATCGCGGCGCCTGACCAGCCCTACAGCGTCGGCGACTACCTCCGTGACGCCCGGACAGCCATCGACGGGATTCTCGCATCAGGCGGCACGCCCATAGTTGTGGGGGGCACGGGACTCTATATTCGTGCGCTCACGAGGGGCCTGTTCCACGGGCCGCCAGCAGACCTTGAACTGCGTGAGCGGTTGTTCCTGCGTGAGGGTGAGGGAGAACCGGGCATCCTCTACTCAGACCTGGTGAGGGTCGATCCCGAGGCGGCGGTCAAGATCCATCCGAACGATCTCCGGCGCACGGTCAGGGCGCTCGAAGTGTATTATCTGCGCGACAGAAAACTCTCGGATTTTCAGCGAGAGCACTCATTTCTGGACAGACCATACCGGTACCGGTTGATGTTCCTTGTCAGGAGCAGGAGCGAACTGTATGCCCGCATCGAACAGCGTGTGGACCAGATGATCGCCGCGGGGCTCGAGGCGGAAGTGAGAGCGTTGATGGAGCAGGGGTATCTTCCGGGGCTTTCCTCCATGCAGGGACTGGGATATAAACACTTTCTGGATCATTTCCTCGGCAAGACGTCCCGGGAGGAGGCAGTGATGCTTCTCAAAAGAGATACCAGGCGGTTTGCCAAGCGTCAGTTCACCTGGTTCCGTCGCGAGCCCGAGTCGATATGGGTAGACGTCACGGGACTCACGGACGCGGGTGAAATCCTTGAGAGAATAAAGAAAAACATTGAAATTTGAAACAAGGTGGTATAAGATTACTCACATTAACAAGTAGCAGCGCTGGACCGATATGCAGCACGTTTATGACAGCTACTCGGAGGGTTGGATGGGTAAGTCTCAGGTAAATCTTCAGGACATTTTTTTAAACCAGATGCGCAAGGAGAAGATTCCCGTAACGATGTATCTCGTGAACGGGGCGCGTCTCACGGGGATGATAAAGGGGTTTGATAACTTCGTCATCCTGTTGAAACAGGAGAGCCAGCAGCTTGTTTACAAACACGCCATCTCAACCATCATCCCTGATAAGCCTGTGGAACTTGTTGAGAACATGGAGATGAAAAAAGAAGTAGAGCAGGGTGCGGTTCAAAGCTAAAGCAACAGAAAAAAATGTTTGGACGCAGATACGTGCGGAAATGCGGATATACAATCATTGTATCATGTGCTTTGATCCGCAAACATCTGTGTCCCCTGCATTTTCTAAGGAATTTCATTCCATGGTAAGGCGATCTTCAAAGACGGAAAAAATCAGTATCGGCGTGATCGGCGGCAGCGGCCTGTATGACATGGAAGGGTTGACGCAGATCAAAACTGTAACGATGACGACGCCGTTCGGCAAGCCCTCGGACGAATACCGCATCGGCACGCTGCATGGCAAACGGGTCGCTTTTCTCCCAAGGCATGGCCGCGGCCACCGCATCTTTCCCACGGACATCAACTACCGGGCGAACATCTACGGCATGAAGAAACTCGGCGTTGATCGCATCATCTCCGTGAGCGCCGTGGGCAGCATGAAGGAAGAGATAAAACCCGGTGAAATCGTGATCCCGGACCAGTTCTACGATCATACGAAGCACCGCAGGAGCACGTTCTTCGGCAACGGTGTTGTGGCGCATGTGGGAATGGCAGATCCGGTCTGTTCCGACCTCTGCAGAATTCTGAGTGAGGCCGGTACAGCGGTCGGGGCAACCGTGCACCGCGGCGGGACGTACCTCTGCATGGAAGGGCCCCAGTTTTCGACCCGCGCCGAGTCGCTCATCTACCGGATGTGGAACGTCGATGTCATCGGCATGACGAACGCCACCGAGGCCAAACTTGCGCGCGAGGCTGAGATCTGCTACAGCACCATCGCCCTCGCAACCGACTACGATTGCTGGCACCACAGCGAGGAGGCCGTTACCGTCGAAGCCGTGCTCGCGGTCATGAAGCATAACATCGAAACGTCAAAGGACATGATCCGAGAGGCCGTGCGCATCCTGCCGGAAACACGCACCTGCGGGTGCGGCGAGGCGCTCCGAAACACGATCATGACGCCGGAGAAACTGATACCGGCGAAAACGAAGAAGGACCTGGCGTTGATCATCGGGAAATACTTGAAGTCAAAATGATAAGTGCAAAATGCAAAAGGAAGGGCAACTACTCAGATTGGCCGCAAAAGAACGCAAAGAACTCAAAGAAAAAACGTGAAGCCATGTATCAGTTGTAATTCTCTCTGCGATCCTTGCGTTCTTTCGCGGCTAACAGATTTTGACCTGATTTGGCCTGAATAGTTACACATGAATTAAACAAATTTGCACTTTGCTTTTTGCACTTTGCATTGGAGGTTATTGAGTGAGTCTTCTGGTTGTCGGTACGGTCGCTCTTGATTCGGTCAAGACCCCTTTTGGAAACGTTGAAAATGCCCTCGGCGGCTCAGCCACCTATTTCTCAACTTCGGCGAGCTATTTTTCCGATGTCCGGCTTGTGGCCGTGATCGGTGAAGATTTTCCCCGGGAGCACATTCAGTTTCTTAAAAGCAAGAATATCGATACGCGGGGTCTTGAGGTCCAAAAGGGAGAGACTTTTCGCTGGAAGGGCGAATACGGCTATGATCTGAACGAAGCGCACACCCTTGCCACGCACCTGAATGTTCTGGCGACCTTCAAACCGAACATCGTGGAGGACTATAAAAACTCGGACGTCGTGTTCCTGGCGAACGTGGACCCCGAGATCCAGCTCGATGTTTTACGGCAGGTCAAGAAACCGAAGCTGGTGGCCTGCGATACCATGAATTACTGGATATCGAGCAAGCCCGATGCGCTCAAACGAACACTGAAAGAAGTGGATTTGCTGACCATCAATGAATCTGAGGTCAGGCAGCTATCCGGCGAGGCAAGTCTGGTCAAAGCGGCGAAGAGTGTGCAGGCCATGGGACCGAAAACGATCGTGGTCAAGCAGGGAAGCTATGGCGCACTTATGTTCAACGGCCACAGTGTATTCAGCGCTCCCGCCTATCCGCTCGAAGCCGTGTTCGATCCCACGGGCGCCGGAGACACGTTTGCCGGCGGTTTTATTGGATATCTGGCGAGCACCATGAATTTCGCTGAAGAGAGCATGAGAAAGGCCGTGATCTTCGGCAGCGTCATGGCTTCGCTGAACGTGGAGTCCTTCAGTCTTGACCGTCTCCGAAGCCTGGATTACAAAGAGATCGAAGGCAGGTTTCGGGAGTTCAAGAAGCTCACCCATTTCGAGGATATATAACAGAACAATAACAAGTTCCAAATAACAAGCATCAAATAACAAATAAGCTCCAAAAATTAGAAGACAAGCTCCAAACAATTTGGATATTGGGATTTGGTATTTGAATATTAGTTGTAATTTGGGATTTGATATTTGGAATTTTAACGTGGAGGTTGAATCAACCCATGTTTACGATCGACCCGAAAACAACCGAGAAAGACCTGAAGAAAAAGAATATATACAAGGTGCTCCTTTCCATGAACAGCCACCAGGTTGCCACTCCGGAAACGAGTCTCGAGGAGGCGCGAAGCTACGTGTTTATTTTCCGCGAGGGGAGAAACAGGCTCTCGGCTTATATCGGGCTTCATTTACTCCTTACCGACCGGAAACTTATTTACAAACATTCCGCGAACCCTTTCTTGGAGAACGAACTGTCGGAAATCGAGGACGAGGCGCGCGACTTTGCCGAGTACATGGGTGCGATGATGGATGAGGTCGATTTAGCGGGCATGTCCGATTCGGAGCAGGACAGCTGGATCGAGAGTCAGGGTATCTTCAGCACGAAAACAGAGCCGGAGGCTGTACCGGTGGAACAGCCTCCCGTGCCGGAAGTCGTTGTTTCCGCTCCTGCTCCGCAGCCGCCGACAGCACCGGGGCAGCCCGCGCCCGCACCGGCAGCCGAGGCAATAAGCGCGCCAGAACCTCCGGCAGCACCGATAAAAACTCTTAAACCTCTGCCCAAGGCCTATCCTGCGGAGACAAAGGAGCGGCCACGCCAGGCTCCGGTGACGGAGACGGTCCAGCTGGAAGTTCAGGCCACTCCGCCTGCAGAGACAAAGCGCAGCGGGGAGACAGCGCAGAAAGAGGCGACGACCGGCATCGAAACACCGCCAAAGAAGACGGCAAAAAAGACATCTTTTATCGTGACCAGCGTTGTGAGCAGGGACCGGGAGGCACTCGCGCGTCTACTCACATCGTTTTGAGAGGGGGCTTAACGTTATGAGAACATTTGTATTGATAGTACTTCTGCTGTTGACGGGCTGCGTTACGACCGGTAACACGGTAGATAAAGCCAAGATGGCTGAAGGGTATTATATGAAGGGCTTGTCTCACCTTCAGGAAAAAAACTACGAGATGGCGTCCGTTGAATTCAACCGTTCTCTCCAGAACGACAGCACCTTCAAGCAGTCCTATTACGGACTGGGCATTATCAGCGACTATCAGGGTAAACTGGAAGACGCGGCTAAATACTATCAAAAAGCGATCGACCAGGACCCCGATTATTCTGAGGCATACAATGCCCTCGGTGTTGTTTATTCGAAGCAGAAGAAATGGAAAGAGGCTGTCAAGGCCTTAAATAAGGCCCTTGCCAATAAGCTGTATACAACTCCCCACATTCCCTACCTGAACCTTGGTGATCTGTACATGGAGCAGAAGGAGTACGAAAAAGCGGCAGAAGCATACCGCGAGTCCAAGCGGTTCGTCAACATCGAGTGGACCGTTATCAAGCTTGGTACGGCTTTGATGGAAGCGGGGAAAATAAAAGAGGCGATCAGCGAGTTCCAGGAAGGCGTCGGGCTTGCTCCTCAGAATGCGAATATGCGATATAGCCTTGGTCTCGCCTACCTCAAGGAAGGGAACAAAAAGTCCGCGCTTACGGAGTTTAAAAAAGCGGCCGAACTGGCCCCGAAGAGCGACCTGGCACAGAAGGCGAACGAATATATCAAGATCCTGAGGTGACACGGATGGGGACGTTAGGACAATACTTACGCAGTGCCCGGGAGGCACGCGGCATCGATCTGCATGACGCTGCGCAGCAGACCCGTATCGGCATCGCATACCTCAAGGCCCTCGAAGAAGAGGATTTTTCCAGACTGCCCGGCGAGGTTTTCGTTAAGGGTTTTTTGAAGAACTACGGGAAGTTTCTCCGTCTTGATGAATCGCAGGTCATGAAAAAATATGGGGAATTGAAGGACCCGAAGTCTGAAACAAGCTCTGTTGTGGAGAAAGAACCGGCAGTTGCAGGCGGCGACCAGAAAAAACCGCGTTCGACCACGATCGAGCCGTTCCTTTGGGGCGCCGGCATCGTGATCGCGCTCATTCTTTTCATGTTCACGGCACTGCCGGATCGGCGTCCACGGGAAACAAAGCAGGTTGTAACGCCGATGTCCACCGGTCAAACAGTTACCGCCCCGGGCCCGGTCATGCAAATGGACAAGCTTTACCTTGAAGTAGTAGCCCTGGAAGACACCTGGCTTCTGGTGCGCACCGATAACAGCCCTCAGAAGAAAGCCTTGCTGAAAAAAGACGAGAGTCTCATTTGGAGCGCCGATGAAAGGTTTTTACTGAGCTACGGCAGCGCAAAGTCTCTCAAGCTGATGCTCAACGGCCGGGAACTGATTGTGAATGAACCCAAAAATGAAGTGGTCAGGGATATGTCCATCATTGCCTCGGGCATTGTGAACAGAAATATTCAGCCGGAAAAACCAAAAAGAAAGCCGGCTGTGGACCCTCAGCAGACTCAGCCTGCAGCCCCGAATGAAAAGCATGGGCCTATCGCGCCGGCACCATTGTGATTTGACTCGCGTTCCGATCTGCATCCTCGTGACGGTGCCGATCATAGTACCGTAGAATTTTCCCTCAATACGTTACGTTGTAAATAAAAAAGGCTGTCCATACGGTATCCTGTATGAACAGCCTTTTGATTGTCGCGGATTCTTACTGCCTGACATCAACTTACGCAGATATATCCGGCCTTCACTTCGTTATATACTAGTGACCGTCTTACTATCGAAGCGCGGCTCATGGAGCTTGAAGTGTCGTCGCTGAAACTTGCATGCTGTTAAGCGACTCATTCGGGTACCCGTCAAATGCCCTAACCACGTAATAGTATGTTGTGGCTCCTGTCAGGCCGGTATCGGTATAGGATGTCGTGGTCGAAGTACCGATTATTGTGGGCGTATTGGATGCGGATGTTGCACGATAGATATTGTAACCAGATACACCAATATTGTCATTGGAGGGACTCCAGCTGAGGGATATCTTACTCGAGCTTGATGCAGTGGCCGTCAGATTCGCAGGTGCAGAAGGTGTTGCCGATGTTGACGTTGGAGAGTAGTCCGAAGTCCCGGGAGCAAGAGTAGTTGTCGATGCGCTTGAAGAAGGCGTGGAGGTATTGCCTGCGGCATCATAAGCGGCCACTGTATAAGTATACGCGGAAGAGGCGGTACACCCGGTATTGGAATAAAGTGTTTCCGTCGTTGTCCCTATCTGTGTGCTACCCCGATAAATCTTATACCCCGTGACGCCGACATTGTCGGTAGAAGCAGACCATCGTAGACTTACCTTGGTGTCGCTTGCGGCAACAGCCGTCAAATAAGTCGGCGCTGTAGGCGCGGTTGTATCAGGAGGTGTGCTGTCCGAAGAACTTGATGATCCGCAACCACTGATCAGTAAAACCGCCGACAATGCCACTAGTAATTGCATTTTGCAGAAGAATATATTTCCCCTCATTGAATCACCCTCCCTGTTTAATAGTAAGATTTCAAGCTAACCTTGCGGTTCAAACTGATTTACGCTGAATTATACTCTGGTATACAACCTCTGTCAATTCTTGAAAAATGAAACAAAAGATTATTTTGCGCTGTTATTGCTCTTTTTGATCCATGTTCAGCTGTTCTTAGCCGTTTGTTTCTTTCGTCCCAATATAGCCATCCTCATCACATGGGTGCCGTGCCAGTAGAGTCTATTGCATCGCGGACAGCGCAGGAACACCTCCTGGTTCTCGAAAACATGGTGCGGCACAAGGTCCCGAACTTCCTCCCGCAAAATACGGTCGAGGAGATCATTGCACTCGGAACAACGGGAGAGGGGATTAAGGGGTGTTTCAAGGGGAACGGTTAAGAGTACCTGCTCAACCTGTTCCTGCACGAGGTCGCTTTTGATGAACAGATGGTTCTCGGCCAGGGGCCTGTCACTGAGTGCCATATCCCGGGTCAGAATCACGCGGTCCTGCTCGAGCGAAAGGCGGATTATCTCGTTGTTATTCAACGTTCGAACGTAGAGGACGTCGAATCCGAGGAGACGGAGCCGTTTCGCGAGCCTTCCCAACATGACGTCAGCGATGAATTTCATGTTAACACCACGAAGAAATATAAATAATATCACCACTAAGACACGAAGTCACGAAGGAAAGAATGGTCAAAGAATTATCCTTTTAATGCCGTTCTTAATCAGGACAACGTTGAAGTTGATTAGAAAGCCGAGACGTTTATTAGTTAGCTTGAGGTAAGTAATCAGTTGGGCTTCCCATATGGACTTCAATTCATCAACTGCCTTCAATTCGCAAATTACCAGATCATCGACCAAAACATCTAAACGTAGGTCTTCATCAAGAAGTGTACCATCATATACAATCGGCACCGTTACCTGTCTTTGATACGGCGTTCCCTGTTTGGACAACTCGTGGCAGAAACAGGCCTCATATACTTTCTCGATCAAACCTGGTCCCAGGTTCTTATGCACTTTAAAAGCAGCATCGACAATGTGTTTCGCAATCATTTCTTCTTTTTCAGATAGGGGTAAATGTTCCATCTTCTCGCCTTTCTTCGTGACTTCGTGCCTTGGTGGTGAAATCAGTTGAATCTTCTCAGTCGAAGAGAATTCGACACCACGCTCACGGAGCTGAATGCCATGGCTGCCGACGCATACATCGGGTTCAAGAGTCCCGCGGTCCCCAGGAAGGGGTAGAGAACGCCTGCGGCGACCGGGATTCCGACGATATTGTAGAAGAACGCCCAGAACAGGTTCACCTTTATCGTCTGCATGGTCCTGCGAGATAGCCGCATCGCGGTCGCCACAACCCGGAGATCGTCCTTGATCAGCGTGACGTCCGATGCTTCGATGGCCACATCAGTTCCCGTGCCGATAGCGATGCCGACATCGGCCTGCGTGAGGGCGGGGGCGTCGTTGATCCCGTCCCCGACCATGGCGACCACCCGTCCCTCGGCCTGCAGTTTTTTCACCGTGTCCATCTTGTCCTGCGGCAGAACCTCGGCCAGCACGCGGGTGATCCCGAGCTCGTCGGCTATGGCCTGGGCCGTGCGGCGGTTGTCGCCCGTCAGCATGACGACCTCGAGTCCCAGCGCTTTGAGTCCGGCCACGGCCTCTTTTGAATGTTCCTTGACCGTGTCCGCGACCGCGATGATCCCGGCAGCCTCGCCGTCAACAGCCACGAACATGGGTGTTTTCCCGAGAGTTGAAAGCCGTTCCGCTTCAATGAGCAGTTTTCCAAAATCGATCTTTCGTCCGGACATAAGCCGTTCATTGCCGAGGATGATCTCTTTCCCTTTCAGCATCGCCCGAATGCCATGGCCCGGGAGTGCTTCAAATTCGTCCGCTTGTTCCAGGACAATATTCATTTCGATTGCCTTGCGCACGATCGCTTCGCCGAGAGGATGTTCGGAGCCTTTTTCCGCAGACCCCGCGAAAAAGAGGATTTCCTTTTCGCTCATGCCGTCTCGAATAACATCCGTGACCATTGGTTCACCGCGCGTGAGCGTACCGGTCTTATCCAGCACAATGGTATCGATCTTCTGGGCCCGCTCGAGGCTCTCGGCGTTCTTGAACAGGATGCCCAGTTCCGCACCTTTGCCGGTACCGACCATGATGGCCGTGGGCGTGGCAAGCCCCATGGCGCAGGGACAAGCGATGATCAGCACGGCGATGAAGTTCACCAGTGCAAAGGTGAACCACGTTTCCGCTGGACCGAAGAAATACCAGATGCAGAAGGTCACGAGGCCGATGGAAATGACGGTGGGCACGAAGATGCTCGAAATGTAATCCGCGAGCCGCTGGATCGGCGCCTTGGAGCCCTGGGCCTCCTGGACCATGCGAATGATCTGGGAGAGCATGGTATCCTTGCCCACCTTGGTCGCCTCGAAGGTAAAGGCGCCGGTCTTGTTGATCGTTGCGCCGATGACCATGTCCCCGGTTTTCTTCTCCACCGGCAGGCTCTCTCCGGTCAGCATGGCTTCGTCGATCGATGAATAACCATTGCGGATGACACCGTCAACGGGAATCTTTTCTCCCGGTCTTACCATGACGAGGTCGCCTGCTTCAACATCTTCGATTGGGATATCGAGTTCTTTGCCGTCCCGGACCACGCGGGCAATGCGCGGCTGAAGCCCCATGAGCTTTTTGATCGCTTCACCGGCCCGGGACTTCGCCCGCGCCTCGAGATATTTCCCGAACAAGATCAGCGTGATGATCATCGCGGCAGTATCATAATAAGCGCCGCCGTGGGCCGCGTGATGGCCCAGCAGCGCGGGAAAGAACGTAAGTACCACGCTGTAGCCATAGGCAGCGCTCGTGCCTACAACAACGAGGGTGTTCATATTAGTGCTGCCGTGCTTGATCGAAGACCAGGCATTCTGGTAGAAGTGACGGCCTGCCCAGAACTGGACCGGAGTGGCAAGCAGAAAGAGGATGTACCACATGGTCTGGCGGGGGAGGATGGTGATGAAGGGGAGCATGTCCTGGAAGCTGCCGATCATCACGAGAGCGGACAGAACGGCGCTCACGATGAGCTTGTTTCGGATCTCCGAGAGTTCCCGTTCCCGGGCTTCCTTCTCGATGTCGAGCGCTGAGCGGCCTTCGATCTGCCGGGGCACGCGGAAGCCGGCTTGCTCGATGGCTCTCCTGATATCCCTGAGTCCGATCTGGCCGGGAACGTATTCCACTTCCACGGTCCCGGCCGCGGGGTTTACGGCGGCCTTGAGCACGCCGTCGATAGCTCCTGCGATGCGCTCGAGTTCCTGCGAACGTGAAACATCAAGGTCAATGATCGGGATGAAGACCGTTTCCGTTACCGCCTGATAGCCTGATTCATGAATGCTCGATATGAACGTATCCAGACCAATAACGGCGGGATCGAACTCGACGACCGCTTTTTCATTGGCATAATTGACATTTGCACTTTTTACGCCCACGAGCCTTGAGATGTCCTTCTGTATCGCCGCGGCGCAGTTCACGCAGGTCATTCCTTTGACCGGGATAACAACTTTTTTGGTTTCCATAGAATGATTTTACCACAAAGTCGGGTAAGGACAAAGAAGGAAGAGAGAAGGAAAAGAGAACGAGTACTGGCGGTAAAACGACTTTTGATCGTGAAGGAGAGTTGGCAGGCAGGGTCGCGTTTTTTAATCTTGCGCAGTGCTTCCCCGGGTTGCCGGGTTATGTACTGCTCTTCCCGATCTGCCAGGCTCAACAGGCCAAACAATCAACAAATTCCGGATGGAGGGCAATGACATCCGAATCGAGCGGCGATGAAGTCCGCTCGAATGAAGGCTCATGTAGTGGTCTTCGTCGAATACTTGAGCGGAATATATGCCGGACAGAAGGCAAAAATTCCCGTTAGCAATCTGATAAGGCCATATGCTCCTAAAATATATTGCCAAATGCCGCTAACGAGAAATACTGCTATCAGAATAAATGCGGCACCATGGAATATCCGCTCCAGCCTGTCTGTTCCTCCGACGTTGCATTTCACGATGCCAGCTCCTTTATAAAATTACAATGACTGTTGAACCCGGATTAATCTGCTCAGTTCACCTTCATGAATTGATATTGCATTTTTAGATGGTGAGTGCAAGTTAGTTTTCTTTGGGTGTATCAGATGTATCATGGGGTATGTCCATGGGTATATCTTTGGGTGAATCTGTTGGTGTATCTGTTGGCGTTTCTGCCGGTGTATCTTTGGGTGTATCGGCTGGTGCATCTGCCGGCGTATCAGCGCGCGAGGCTTGCAAACAATTATCCAGGCAACTTTTTAACGTTTGCCGGCTCTCCTGCAGGCATTGAGTATGCGCTTCTTCACCGGATGGTGGACAATTTGCGGTGTCTGATTTCATATCGGCATAACAGCTTGTTCGACATTCGTCGAAGGTCTCTGCTAAGATTGCGCCGGGCTGAAGCAACAGTATCCCGAATACGGCGAGAATGAAAACCGGCATCATTATTCCTCCTGTTGTTTTAGCAGGTTGTTGAAAAAGTCTTTTTGTGGTTCGACAGGCTCACCACGAACGGATAAACAGGAATAAATTCAATACACGCTCCGTTCGCCCTGAGCTTGCCGAAGGGTCGAAGGGTAAACGGAGCATTTTCCAACAGCCTGCTGGAAGCGCAGGTACGAAAACCGTCTTTTATCACGACAAGAATGTTCATTCACTACTGGCAGCTATGCAGTGATGGCCGCGTTGATTGCCGACTGAACACCTGGATCGACATTGGTGAACCTGATCCCGTAAAGAAAGAAACCCGGTGTTGTCTCAGGCCGGAAGATCCTTTTAATTTCACCATATCCACTGATGTGATTTCCATCATTCAGAAAGAAGGAGAAAAAGATCCCATCGCCTTTTGAAAGGGGCTCCTCTGTCCTGATCAGTATGCCGCTTGAGCTGATATTTTCAGTCCAAAACGGCAGCGGACTGCTCTGAAATTTACCCTGGATAGCGACCGCGAGTGAAGCACGGTAGGATTTCCTCGGCGCAATATTGAGGAGCTGCTGCATCTTCATATGCAGTAAGGTACTATCAACCGGCATGGTAAAAACAGCATTGGCGCGGCATTCTTTGCTGCGTTCGCGGTGGGTAAGCGTATCGTTGCAGATTATGATGGTAGAGACTTCCTGCAGTTCTTTGCTTTTTTTAATGGTGTCGAAGAGCACCTCACTCTTGATACCCGGTGTGTCCAAATTTGCGACAATGAGATCAACCTTTTCCATCCGGTGGATCTTCAGCACCTCGGCATTTGTGGCTGCTGATAAGACCTTAATATCGGCACGATCAAGAAAACTGTTTTTCTCGAAAAAGAGATTTTTCAGGTCATTCGTTAAAAGTATCTTCTGCATTTTCTGACTCGCCCTCACTGATGAAACACTGAAAATATTATACGTTAGGGTTGCCGTGAGCGTCAAGCATAAAAGCGCTGTGCGCGCTCACAAAAAATGAAACTCATGGTCCCGAAGCCGATCCTGCCTTTTTCCGGTAAAATGGAAGGTCCACGATCTTTGCCGCGATCTCCTTATCGCGGACCTCGATCTCAATCTCCTGTCCCGCCTGCGCGTAGCGGCTCACGACATAGCCGAGCCCGATGCCCGCGCGGCGGTGGGGCGATTGGACGCCGCTGGTCACGACTCCGATCTCACGGCTTTCTGAAAAGATGCTGCCACCGCTCTTCGGCATACCCTTGTCGAGGAGGATGAAACCAGCCAGTTTTCGCTTTGATCCTTCGGCCTGGAGCTTAAGCAATGCCGCTTTGCCGACAAACTCCTTTTTGAAATAGACGAACGATCCCAGCCCGGCTTCGAGCGGAGTGCGCGTTTCATCAAGGTCTTTTCCCTGCAAAAGATGTCCTGTCTCCATGCGCAGAATATCCCTGCAGGCAAAGCCGCAGGGAAGAAGACCCTTTTCGTTTCCAACGGCCATGATCGCGCCCCAGAGCGCCTCGGCGCGGTCAGCGGGTACGAAGAGCTCATACCCCTGGTCTCCGGTGTAGCCGGTACGTGAGATCGTGACATCAATGCCCTGTATGGCAGCTTCCCGCACAACTTTAGGTTTCATTTTAGTCAGGTGGGGTCCGCTGAGCTTCTCGAGGACCGGGAACGCTTGCGGGCCCTGCAGCGCAAATTGAGCGAGAGCCTGCGATCTATCGGTTATGTCTACGTTCTCGATCGCATGCTTTTTGAGCCACAGGAGGATTTTGTCGGTATTACCCGCATTCGTGGTGATCAGGTAGCGGTTGACGGCCAGGTGCAGGATGAGAATATCATCAAGAATGAACCCGGATTCATTGCAGATGAGACCGTAGTGAACAGAGCCTATCGTTATCTTCGCAATATTTCCGGTGAGCATGTTCTGAAGAAAAGGTGTGCTTGCCAAACCGGCGATCTCGATCCTGCCCAGGTAACCGATATCGAACAGCCCGGCAGCGTTATGCACGGCATGGTATTCGGCCAGCGTATCGGAGAATTGGAGAGGGGTCTGCCAGTCCTGATATTCCGTCAACGGCGCATTTGCCTGAAGATGCTTCTGATGGAGAACGGTCTGTTTCATTCGGCCTCCGTTTTAAAAGACAGTTTGGAGTTCAGAGCTCGGAGTATGGAGAGTGCTGCAGACAGGTAAATAAAAATCCTTAGTCCGTTGGCTCAACTCCGGCAGCTGTTCTCTCGATTGATGCTACCTCAGTCTGATTTTTTCCGGATCGGTCAATCCATCGGCAAGCTTGTGGATGTCCTTCGGATGGAAGGCGCCGACTTCGGTGATGATGGCTGTGATGTAGCGGGCCGGCGTCACATCGAATGCCGGATTTGCCACCGTTACGCCGTCGGGCGCGATCTGGACCTTGCCGAAAACATGGGTGACCTCGCGGGGGTCGCGTTCTTCAATAGGGATAAGGAGCCCTGACTCCATGGTAAAGTCGATGGTCGAGAGCGGCGCGGCAACATAGAAGGGGATGCCGTGCTCCTTGCACAGGACCGCGAGACTGTAAGTGCCGATCTTGTTCGCCACATCACCGTTTGCGGCGATGCGGTCCGCGCCCACGATCGCCAGGTCGATCATATCGCGGTACATGAAGTAGCCGGCCATGCTGTCCGTGATCAGCGTGCAGGGAATGTTCTCCTGCATGAGCTCCCAGGCGGTAAGGCGCGCGCCCTGGAGCACGGGACGGGTTTCGTCCACGTATACATGGATCTTTTTCCCTTGTGCCACCGCGGAGCGCATGACGCCTTCGGCGGTCCCGTAGCCTGCCGTGGCGATGGCGCCCGCGTTGCAGTGGGTGATGATATTGTCGTCAGTGGCCACGAAGGCAGCACCAAAATCGCCCATACGCTTGTTGGTAGCTATGTCCTCGTCGTGCATGCGCTGGGATTCCTCAACAAGCATTGCTCGAAGAGCTTCAATGTCCTTGTCCTTGTTGGCCTGCACGAACTTTTTGATTCGCTCGATGGCCCAGAAGAGGTTCACCGCTGTCGGGCGCGTAGCCGCCATGTACGCGCAGATCTCTTCGAACTTCGGCCAGAACTCTTCGAAGGAACTAGCTGTGATCTGGCGCGAACCGAGAGCAAGTCCCATGGCCGCGGAGACGCCAATCGCCGGAGCGCCGCGAACCCAGAGCTCCTTGATGCCCTTTGCAACGGTCTGGTAGTCCCTGCAGTCGTTGTACACGGTCTCAAGGGGCAGTTTTGTCTGGTCCAGCATTCGAACAATGCCGTTCTTCCATTCAACGGTAGGGATCATTCATCAAACTCCTTCGGGTGTTGCAGCAGGACTGATAAGATTTCATGTTTATAATAATGGAATGGAGGGGGATTGTCAAAAAGAATATCCGCAAGGGGAGAATTATGGGCTTTTTTATCTACAAGGCGAGCGTGTTGTTACTGCCATTAACTTATTAGAAAACAATTGCATATACGATATAGCTGAAGAGTACTTCTCGAGGTCACAGGCAAAGGATTGCAACGTGATGACTCTGAACGATGTGGTTTCATAAAAAAGACCCCGCAGAGCGCTAAATGTTGTATGCGATATTACGCAGGATGTACATGAGACCGCATGTATTGTTTACGACTGACAGTTTTTATTACATGCTGCCATGATACTATAGACTTAAATTCCAATATGATATTTCAACTAAACAGTAATCACATTGTAATATAAGTATTTAATATTATAGATCATAAAATAACCTTATGTCGATTAAGTTTACACATAGTTAGTTGTACAACTAAAAATCTTTTAAAATCAAAATATTACAAATTAGCATAATACTTGCAAAAAATTGTGATATTGCATACTAATTCAATTAGAAACAATACTTCACCAAGGAGGGTAATAAAATGAACAAAGCATTGAAAATCAGTTTGATGGTTGTGTTATTTGGAGTATTTATTAGTAGCTCTGCATTTGCCACTCTAGTTAATCTTGGTCCAGGTTCCTTTTCACCATTAGCGACAGAGATTACCTTCAGTGAGCAAGCATATGGCACGGTGAATCCAGTTTACAACTACACGGGATTAACCGGATTGGGCAATGTGACCGTTGCATTTGGTGGCTATTTCGATGGACAAGCCCAGGGTGGAGGATTTCCGGTAACCTTAACAGATCCGACGCCAAATAGCCCACTGACACTGAGTGCGAACAATGATTCGATAACATTTATACAAAATGATGGTTCTAATCCAAGTAGTCCTGTCTTAAGTGGCACCCCCATCTTCAATGGTCCCATCTCAGTTTGGTTCAGTGTGCCAGTTGCAGGTGTCGGCCTCGATGGCGGTTATTTTGATAACATGAATTCTACAACCATAGAGGCTTACGATGCGATGGGAAATAGCCTGGGAACAATTACGAACAGCCAGATTGGCATAGAGTTTTTTGGACTCGCTGACATTACTGGTGCTAATGTTATAAAAGGTATTTCCTTCTATATCACTGGTCCCGAGGACGCAGGATTTGCTATTGACAACCTGACGTTTGGAGCAGCTTCAGTTATCGTAGATCCGGGAGTCAATCACAATGTGCCTGAACCATCCGCAATGCTTCTGTTTGCGAGTGGCATGCTCGGCTTAGCAGCATTCAGAAAAAAGTTTAATAAATAAAGAAGTAATAAATTCTGCCAAATTAGCTTATAAAAGCGGGGCGTTTCAAGCCCCGCTTTTTATTTGTGGTGCTATGTATGACGCTCCGTACTTCGGTACAGGAAGGCTCGGGTAGCATCTGATAGGATACTGAGGGGTGCAAGCAAGTCCTCTATTGACTTGATCTGATGGTTATTTTATTAAAGGTGCCCTACCTCAGAACTGCATAGCATCTTCTTATCCAGAGTAGAAAGCTCCGTGGCATCCGACGGATGTCCGTCCGAACAGCCTGTAAAGATCTGATCTGACAAGACGTTGTACATCTTTGTTTGATCCACGGTCATTGCCCGCATTGTTGGGTCGCAAGCGTGCCGCTTCTTCCATCGACCGTCCAGGAAACGAGGTCGCATACCGGTATAAAGGAAGGATCCTGCATAAGGTCTCGGGCGTAATCTTCAAGCTTGACGATGTGTATACGCCGGGATTTGATCTGCTCCAGGAAGGTGCGGAAGAGGGCGATCTTCTTCATGCCTTCGAGTTCCGCGTGGATCGTGAGTACGTTCAACTTGTCAGGTATCAGGAGCGCAAGGTAATGTGCGATGATGCGTCCCTCGGGATATTCAGGTCTGCCGAGTAACTCATCCAGCGTCGGAAGCGTTGTCGGTATCTGGGGTGTCTTATACACTACACCATTTACGCGCGGGGAAAATGGGTGAGTCCCGCGCGCATCGCTCGCATATAGCAGGTGTGCATCGTCGTAGGCCTCGAGACTGAAACTGTTTGCCTGCCAGCCTGCCGAACCGGCAGTCTGTGCCGGTTTTCCGAAGATCCGCTCGAATTCCTTCCGAGCCTTGCCGAACTCCTCGTAGACCTCGTTGCGGTCCATCTTCGCGAGGCCATCCTGCCAGCGAATATGATCATAGCAATGGATGCCGACCTCATGACCCCTGTCGCGCGCAAGACGCATCACCCCTTCATTTCGCCTGCCGACGTGCGGGCCGGGCAGAATCAGGCCGTTCAGAAGCGTGCGGATGCCGTAGGTGGAAACCACGCTGGTGCGGCTGACCTTGCTCAGGAACCCGGGCCGAAAGATGCGCTTGATCGCGCGGCCGGTGTTGTCGGGGCCGAGCGAGAAGAGGAACGTGGCCTTGATGTTGAACTCGTCGAAGAGGTCCAAAAGATTGGGCACGCCGATGCGCGTGCCCCGGTCGGTGTCCACGTCGATCTTGATGGCGAGAAGGGGTTTGGTCATATCGTAGTTCGGATTCCCCCTCACCCCGGCCCTCTCCCTCGGGGGGCGAGGGTATGCTTTTGCTTCCTCTCCCCTACGGGGAGAGGATTGAGGTGAGGGGAAAATTATTCGCTCAACTCGCTTGACGGCCTGCCGAGGTGATAGTCCAGCGTTTTCCGGAGCGCTGTCTTCAGGTCCGTGGTCGGTTTCCAGCCCAGGTATTTCTCCGCGTTCTTAACGGAAGGCACACGGGTCTGGATGTCCTGGTAGCCTTCGCCGTAATAGTCAGCGGACGTGACCGTGACGAGCTTGACGTTCTCGGCGAGCTTCGCATATTTCGGATAGGTCTTGATGAGCTCGATCAGCGTTTCGGCAAGCTCCCTGACGGACATATCGTTCCTGGGATTGCCGATATTGAAGATGCGGCTGTCGGCGGCATTGTCCTTGTTCTCGATGATGCGGACCAGTGCGTCGATACCGTCATCGATGAAGGTGAAGCTCCGGCGCTGGGCTCCTCCGTCCACGAGAAGTATGTCCCTGCCGCGGAGGATATTGCCGATGAACTGGGTAAGTACCCGTGAGCTGCCTTCCTTGGGTTCCAGGATATTATCGAGCTTGGGGCCGACCCAGTTGAAGGGCCTGAAAAGGGTATACTTCAGACCTTCTTTCATACCGTACGCGTGGATTACCCGGTCCAGGAGCTGCTTGGAGCAGGAGTAGATCCATCGCTGCTTGTTGATGGGGCCGAGAACGAGGTTTGAAGTATTCTCGTCGAATGCCGGATCCGCGCACATGCCGTATACCTCCGAAGTGGACGGAAAGAGCACCCGCTTTTTATAGCGTACGCATTTACGCACGATATCGAGATTCGCTTCGAAATCCAGCTCGAACACGCGAAGAGGATCGATCACATAGGTGGCCGGGGTGGCTATGGCTACGAGAGGCAGAACCACGTCACATTTTTTGACGTGATATTCGATCCATTCCTTGTTGATGGTGATATCGCCCTCGACGAAATGAAATCGATCATGCCCCAGGCACTGGTCGAGCTTGTCAGTACCCATGTCCATGCCATAGATTTCCCAGCCCCTGTTTTTCAGGATATATTCGGTCAGGCTGCTTCCGATAAATCCATTTACACCGAGGATCAATATTTTGAGGCTCATAATGTGCTCCATTTCTGTTCACGTTAATTATAGCAAACGAAATAATTGTTGTTATATCATTTGTAGGGCAACCCTTCAGGGTTGCTTAAAGCAAGGCTAAAGCCTTGCCCTACAGGTAACAATAATTTATGCATTTGCATTAGTTGGCTGCCTCCTTCTTGACAAGGGAGGATAGGTGAGGGTGGGTTTCGGCTGACGATCACCCTCCCGTCGGTCCACTCCCAACGTCGGAGGGAAAAGTTGAAGCAACGAAACTATGTGCCCAGTACCTGCCGCACGTTCAATTCACCCTCATCCTCATTCTCCCACTCATAATTCACGACCTCGAGGCTTCCTGAACCGGTCGCTATGACGAGCGGGTCACTTGAGGTGATCGTCCCGGGTTTCTCTCCCGCGTCCTTGCGGGGGGTCGCCCACCAGATCAGGAGCTTCTTACCGTTGACCATGGTGAACGCTCCGGGATAGGGTTGGGTGACGGCACGGACCAGATTATATATCTCGTCCGCGCTCCGGGTCCAGTCGATGCGACCGTCTTCCGGTTTTCTGCCGACGAACTTGGTCGCCTGCGACTCATCCTGCGTACGGCGCTGCGCTGTTCCCGAAGTCAACGGCCCGATTTGGCGTTCAATCACAAGACGCGCGGCCTTGACGCATTTGCCGAACACATCCCGGGCAGTGTCCTCCGGACCGATGGGCACCGCTTCCTGGTCCACGATGTCCCCGGCGTCGGCTTGTTTGACCATGTGATGCAAGGTCACGCCCGTAGACCGTTCTCCGTTCAGGATAGCCCAATTGATCGGCGCGCGACCGCGGTATTTCGGCAGGAGCGAGCCGTGCATGTTAAACGCGCCGAGACGCGGTATGCTCAGGATGTCCTCGTGGATCATGTTCCGGTAGTAAAACGAGAGAATGAGGTCCGGAGTCCAGGAACGTATCCGCTCGATCCAGTCGGACGTGTACACCGATTCAGGTGAATGCACGGGGATATCGTACTTCCTCGCGAGGGCCGCCACGGACCGGAACCAGATCTCTTCCTCCGGGTCGTCTTTGTGGGTGATGACGGCGAGAATGTACTCGTCGTTCTGGATCAGGGCATCGAGGCATTCATAGCCGACGTCATGGTATGCAAAAACAAGAATGGCGGGTTTACTCATCATTTTATTTCGTAGACCTTGCGGATCACGAACCGCGGTCTGCGCCTCACTTCCTTATAGATACGGCCGATGTATTCGCCGATGATACCGAGACCCATAATACCGATTCCCACGAGGAAGTAGAGGATCGCGAAGAGGGTGAACAACCCCTCGGCCTCGGGGCCGACGATAATGCGCCGGATAAAAAGGAAAACCACGAACAGGAGACTGAAGGCGGAGACGACCATGCCGAAAAGGGTGAATACCTGGAGCGGTACGACGGAGAACCCGGTCATGAGATCGAAGTTCAAACGGATCAGATCATAGAGGCGGTACTTTGATTCTCCGGCGGAGCGCGCCGCGTGTTCGACTTCCACCTCGGCGGGGCTGGCAGCAAAGCTGTACGCGAGGGCGGGGATGAAGGTCGAGGTCTCGCCGCTTGCAACGATGCTCTCGATGATGTTCTTACGGTAGGCGCGCAGCATGCACCCCTGATCGCGCATGCGGATGTTCGTTACCTTTGCGCGGATAGCGTTGATTATCTTTGAGGCAAACTTCCTGAAGACGGAGTCCTGCCGGTCCCTGCGATAGCCACCTACCGCATCGTGTCCTTCCTCGATCGCGGAGAGCAGTTTGGGGATCTCTTCGGGCGGGTTCTGGAGGTCCGCGTCCAGGGTCACGATAACGTCGCCGCGTACGCGCTCGAAGGCCGCCATGATGGCCATATGCTGGCCGAAATTGCCGTTGAATTCGATGACGCGCACCTCGTTGGGACGGCGTTCGTGGAATTCCTTCAGTATCGCGCCGGAGCGGTCACGGCTGCCGTCGTTCGTGAACAACACCTCAAAGGGCTTCCCGATCCTGTCCATCACCGCCATAAGACGCGAGAAGAGGGCTTCGAGATTCGCCTCCTCGTTATAAACCGGTATCACGATGCTTACGTAGGGTTTGCTCATGATCGTTTCCTCTTGAACAGGTCGGTCATCGCAGCGATCACCCGGTCCTGGTCCGCATCGGTCATGGCAGGGAAGAGCGGCAAACTCACGATGCGGTCTGAAATGGATTCTGCATTCGGGAAATCTCCGCGCTTGAAGCCAAAGTGCTCACGATAGTAAGGATAGAGGTGCACCGCCCGGTAGTGCAGACCGGTGCCGATATTGCGTTCTTTCATGCCCTGCATGAAGGCGTCGCGGTCCATCTTCGCCGCATCGGGGTTGATGAGCGGCGCGTAAAGGTGCCATGCATGAAGATGCTGATACGAGGGCGCCCTGGTGAGCGTCCACTCAGGCCAGTCCGCAAGGACCTGCTGATAGCGCAGGGCGATCGCGGTGCGGCGCTTGATAAAACCATCGAGCTGTTTGAGCTGGTGCAGTCCGAGCGCGGCCTGGATATCCATCATGTTGTACTTGTATCCCGGTGTTATGATCTCGTAGTGCTGGGTGCCTTTTTTGCCGAAGCGGTTCCAAGCCTCGCGGTCCATGCCGTGGAATCGAAGCAGCGCAACGTCCGAGGCAAGCTTCTCATCCCGCGTTGCAATGCATCCGCCTTCTCCGGTGGTCATATTCTTGTTGGGATGAAAGCTGAAGACCTGGACGTCGCCGAAGCTGCCGATGCGCCCACCCTTATACTCCGTGCCGATGGCGTGCGCCGCGTCCTCGATCACCCGCAGGTTGTGTTTTTTCGCAATGTCGTACAGCGGGTCAAGGTCAACAGGCAGCCCCGCAAAATGCACCGGCATAATGGCGCGGGTTCGTTTTGTGATGGCCTTCTCGATCTTCGTCACGTCGATGTTGTAGGTGCCGGGCTCGACGTCCACGAGCACGGGTCTGCCGCCGGCGAGCACGATGGTATTCAAAGTAGCCGCGAAGGTCATGGGAGTGGTGATTACCTCGTCGCCGGGTTTCATACGAAGCGCGACGAGCACGAGGTGCAGGCCTGCCGTGGCAGAGGTGAGGGCAAGCACATGCGGAGCGCCGAGGTAAGCTTTCAGATCCTCTTCGAACTGCTTGACCCGCGGACCGGTGGTGATCCAGCCGGATTTCAGGCAGGTCACGACCTCGTCAATGGCAGCCTCGCTGATGGACGGCCGTGAGAAGGGAAGGAAGTCTTCGTTTGGATTGTTGGACATAGAGTTCCTTTTTCAATTTGTCATCCCCGAACGTTTCAATCGGGGATCTGGTTTTATATTCTTGCCAAACTACAACGCCATATTCCCCCCGGCTTAAAAACGTACCGGGGCAGGCTTAAAAGGCCTCGGGAATGACGGCATGTGATTGCCTCTCTGTGCCCTCTGTGGTGAAAATTGTTTATAGCTATCTTCAGCTCTTCGTCACAAAATACACGCCCACACAAATGATCAGTATCCCCGTGATGCGGGTCATCGAAAGATTTTCCTGAAACAGGTAGTACCCCGCCACGGCGTTCACGATATATCCCACGGAGAGCAGGGGATAGGCGAAGCTCACCTCGACCCGCGACAGGACCAGGAGCCAGACCGCGACGCTGATGACGTAGCAGAGCAGGCCGCCCAGGACGAAGATATTTCCCGCCACCTGCATGGTGATGGGCACGATGTTGGCCCAGACGAACTCGAAGTGGCCGATCCGGCGCATTCCCTCCTTGAGGAATAACTGCGCAGCGGCGTTCAGCAGCACGCCCAGCATGATCAGGGGGAAATAGCTCATGGCTTGACCTCTCTATTGGACAACACGATATTCCTGTTGTTCCGGGCGATCGGGAACAACGGAAGATCCGGCGATGATTGCTTCAGGGCTTCGTAGTCCTCGATCGGGGTAAGCAAATACATCGTCGCCGGTCCCTGCCAGCGTTTCCAGAACGTGTCGCCATCGGTCATCCACGCTTTGGTATCTTCCACGCTGTTGCCGAAATTGAGCTCGCCGCCCCAGTCAACCACCGTGATTCGCTGCTCAAGGTACACCGGGAGGTCCTGATAGTATTCCCGGTAGCTGGCCACTTCGTTGCCGGATTTGAGACGGGCCTTGAGCTCGACCGCAAGCTGTTTGACCGACTTGGTATCGACGCGGGGCGCGGCTGCGTTCACTTGAGTGAGAAAAAGCGCCGAGGTCATGGCCAGTGCGATAAAGGCCCACCCGAGACCGCGATACCTCATCAGTACCCACGCTGCCGCGCCGCCGATGGCCAGCGTGAAGGCGATGGTATATCGGTATACACCGAGCATCTGCGCCTCGGCGGGTATGGGCCAGTAGTACGGCAGACCAAGGAAGGCCGCGGCAAGCAGCAGCGATGCGATCAGGACAATCGCGTATCCTGCCCGGAGGCCGGGAAAATTGCGGCTGTCCCAGGCTGCTGCGAGATAACGTCCGATCAAAAGCGCCAGGGGCGGAAAGACCGGCAGGATATAAGGCGCCAGCTTCGAGCCTGATGCCGAGAAAAAGAGAAACACCAGCCCTGCCCAGAGCATGAGAAAGAGCGCATCCCGGTGCTCATGGCGTTCCCGCCAGGTCGACGGGACGCTGTGCTTGATCGCCTGCACGAGGAAGGCGCTCCAGGGAAACAGCCCCAGCAGTACGATGGGCATGAAATACCAGAACGGCTGATAACGGCCATGTACTTTGGTCAAGAAGCGCTGGAAGTGTTCATGGATGAAATAGAATTGATAAAACTCGGGGTTGGCCATACCCACCATGATATGCCACGGCGCGGCAATGAGCAGGAACAGGGCAAGGCCCGAAGGAATATACAGCGTTTTGAGCATTCGCCATTCACCCAGGAGGAGGATCCAGGCGCCGGTCACCATGCCCGGGATGATGATGCCGATCAGGCCTTTGGTCAGGACCGCCAGCGCGGCGAAGGCATAAAAACCCCACAAATAAAGCCGGCGCTTTAGTCCCGGGGCCTCGTGTATGCCCATCAGAAAAGACAGAAGCCCCAGGGTGAGCAAAATAGAAACCGGCATGTCGAGGATGATCGCACGGCTCAGTCCGTAGTACAGGAGGCTCGTGGCAAGGACCGCCGCACTCAGCAGACCGGTCCTGCGTCCGAACAGGCGCGCGCCGGCAACGGCAACGGCAAGGCATCCAAAGAGCGCGAACAATGCCGGCCAGAGCCGGAGCGTAAATTCATTCAGCCCAAAGAGTTTGATCGAAAAGGCCTCGAGCCAGTAGAAAAAAACGGGTTTTTCAAAGTATTTTACGCTGTTCAGGCGGGGGGTAAGGTAGTTTCCCGAGGCCACCATCTCCCGGGGGATCTCGACATACCTGCCTTCATCCGGCACTGACAGGGGACGGTTTCCGAGCATAAACGTAAAAAGAAGGCAGATCAGGACAGTCAGGATAATGAGGTCGCGCATCTCAAGGCGGCCTGTTTGTTTGGAGACTGATGTCATGTATGCAGTTCTTTTCTCATGGAAACGGGCTTGAGCGTGTCCGGGGAAGAACATTCCGAGTTCCCTGTTCCGGCCCGGGATGCGGGATTTTCTGAAAGCTGATTTTACCTTGTGTGGTGGGGTTTGTCAAACATTTTATCTTTTCACTCAAGGGGTTATGGGCGCAGGGCCGGTTTTTTGTAACTATTCAGGTTGGCCGCAAAAGAACCCCCGATAAAACATTTCGAGGGCAGGCTCCAGGATCGCAGAGAGAATTAAAACTGAAGTATATGATTTCAGGCTTTTCTTTGAGTTCTTTGCGTTCTTTTGCGGCTAACAGATTTTGACCTGAGCAGATACGGTTTTTTTACCTGTCAGCCCTCATGCTTCTTTTGCGCCTCACACGCCATATGACGGATGACCTTTCCCTTGACCATGTACACGACCATCTCGGCAATGTTGGTGGCGTGGTCACCGACGCGCTCCAGGTACTTGGTAATATAGGACAGACGCACGGCCCGGGATATGTTTTTCGGGTCCTTGAGCATATACACGAGCAACTCGTTGAATATCTGCACGTTCAAATTATCAACGAAATCGTCGGCAGCGCAAACGGTCATGGCAAGGTCCGCATCCCCGGCCACAAAGGCATCGAGGCTGTCCTTGAGCATTTTCTGTGATGCCTCGGCCATGCGCGGGATGTCGATGTAGGGTTTGAGCGGCGGCTCTTCGAGCAGTTCCACGGCGCGTTCGCATATGTCCACGGCAAGGTCGCCCATGCGCTCAAGGTCGGTTATGATCTTGATGGCTGTGGTCACGAACCGGAGGTTGCTGCCTGTGGGCTGCCAGAGGGCGATGAATTTGATGCACTCCTCCTCGATCTCAACATCGAAGTTGTTGACAATGGCGTCTCCTTCCATCACCTTGATCGCAAGGGCCGGATCCCGCTCAACGAGGGCCTTGACGGATTTTCGGATTGAGTCCTCGACTAACCCTCCCATTGCGAGTATCCGTTCCTTGAGTTTTTCGAGTTCCTGTTCTTTCTGACTGGACATTGTTTTCTCCTTATCTCAATTTCGGATTTCAGATTGCGGATAGAAAGGCGAAAGATTAAGCCAGCTCTTATTCCGCATTCCGAAATCCGCATTCCGCAATGTTATTACCCAAACCTTCCCGTAATGTAATCATCGGTCTGTTTCTTGTCGGGATTCGTGAAGATCTTTTCCGTGGCGCCGAATTCTATGAGCTCGCCCAGGTAGAGGAACCCCGTCATGTCCGACACCCGGGCCGCCTGCTGCATGTTGTGGGTGACGATGATAATGGTAATGTTCTTCTTCAGGCTTGCGACAAGCTCTTCGATCTTTGCCGTCGAGATGGGGTCAAGGGCCGAGGTCGGCTCGTCGAAGAGGAGCACCTCGGGTTCAACGGCCAGCGCGCGCGCGATCACCAGCCGCTGCTGTTGGCCGCCTGAAAGATCATAGGCGCTGGCGTTCAATTTATCCCGTACCTCGCCCCAGAGGGCGGCGTTCTTGAGTGCCTCCTCGATGCGGCCGGTGAGCTCGGACTTGTTCTTGATCCCCTTCAGCCGCAGCCCGTAGGCGATATTTTCGGCGATGGACATGGGAAACGGGGTGGGTTTTTGGAACACCATGCCGATCCTGCTTCTGAGATTGATCAGATCGATGTTGTCCGCCAGGATGTTCTTCCCCTGAAAAACGATCTCCCCTTCATACCGGTGTTTCGGGTAGAGGTCGTGCATGCGGTTGAAACATCGGAGCAGCGTTGTTTTGCCGCATCCCGACGGGCCGATCAAAGCGGTGACCTGATTCTTATGGATTGGCAGCGATATTCCATTCAGGGCCTGCACGATCCCGTTGTAAAAAAAATCCAGGTCCTTGACCTCGAACTCGATCTGTGCCGTCAACGTTTATACCTCCAGCTGATGATTAATCTGCCTGCGATCGTGAGAGCGAGAATGAACAGCGTAATCACGAACGCCGCGCCCCATGCCTGAGAATGCCAGCTTTTATAGGGTCCCATGGCATACTGGAAAATCGTCACCGTCAGCGACGCCATGGGGCCGTTCATATTTGTTGAATGGAAGTTGTTGTTAAAGGAGGTGAACAGCAGGGGGGCTGTTTCTCCGGCAATGCGGGCGATCGACAGAAGTATCCCCGTGAAAATGCCTGTGGCTGCCGCTCGATAGACGACCTGAATGATCACCTTGTAATAGGGTGCCCCGAGGGCAAAGGCCGCTTCCCGGATGGTCCAGGGGACAAGGGACAGCATGTCCTCGGTCGTACGGAGAACCACGGGGATCATAATGATCGAGAGCGCGAAAGCGCCGGCCCATCCGCTGAAGTGATGGAGCGGCCGGACCATGATCGCATACACAAAAGCGCCGACGACGATGGAAGGAACACTCACCATGATATCCGAAAGAATGCTGATGATCCGTGCGATCTTTTTGCCCCGCGCGTACTCGGCAAGAAATGTCCCTCCCAGGACCCCGACCGGCACTCCGATCAGGACCGAGAACGCTGTTATCATCAATTGTCCGACAAACGCATTCCTGAGCCCGCCCCCTTCTTCGCCCGCGGGTGCGGGGTCATTGAAGAAAAGACCGATCGTAAGGGAGCCGATGCCGTGGATAAGGACATCGGTCAGGATATACACGAGCCAGAAGAGACCGATGGCAGCCGCGAGTCCGCTCAACGAAAGGGCGATTACCCCTTCTATTTTACGTTTTTGTTCTGTGGTCATAATGATTGAATTATGGAAAAACTCATCCGCAGATTTCGCCGATGGACGTCACGCCAAGGCGTGATGCAATCTGTGTAATCTGCGGAAAATATATCCCTTTCATCGTGAATACTTCCTCTCAGCCTTCAGCAGGAAGAACTTCGCGATTGCCAGGATGATAAAGCTCATCACGAACAGCACGAGCGCAAGGTAGTAGAGCGACGAGAGGTAGAGGTCGCTGTCGGCTTCCGTGAATTCATTCGCGAGGCTCACCGTGATGGTCGATGCCGCGTCAAAGAGCGATGTGGCGATCCTGTGATTGTTCCCGAGCACAAAGGCAACGGCCATGGTTTCGCCCAAAGCCCGGCCGAGGGACAGGGCCACTCCTCCGAACACGCCGAGCTTGGAGTAGGGGAGAACCACGTTCTTGACCACTTCCCATTTTGTTGCCCCGATGGCATAGGCGGACTCCTTGACCACCGAAGGTGTGAGATTGAACGCATCGCGGGATATGCTGGCGGTGAAGGGAATAATCATGATGGCCAGGATAATGCTCGCTGTCAGGAGGTCGATGCCCATGGGTGTACCTTTAAACAGCATGCCGACAACGGGCAGTTTTCCTACCGTGCTTTGGAGCGCCGGTTCAACGTACTTCGACATTATAGGCGCGAGCGTGAACAAGCCCCACATACCGTAGATGATGCTCGGGATCGCGGCCAGTAGTTCTATGGCGATCCCGATGGGACCTTTTAGAAAATTCGGCGCGATCTCGGTCACGAACACAGCAATGCCGATTGCCGTAGGAATGGCGAAGAGTAGCGCGAGGGCGGTTGTGACGAAGGTCCCGTAAATGGTGGTCGCGGCCCCGAAGATCCCCTTTACGGGGTTCCATGCGGTCGAAGTCAGAAATTCGATCACACCGAACTTCCCGATCGCGAGCGAAGACTCTTTAAAGAGCACGACCAGAATTCCAATGATGAAAATGATGACGGTTGCGGACGCAACAGCGGTGAGGGAGTAAAAAAACAGATCGAAAACATTTTTCCTGGGGGAAATGGCCAAGGAACGGACCTTTCTGTTATGCAGGAGATGATGAAACTTAGACGAGTCTTGTATGGAATAAGTATATCACAGCGCTTCTCAACAGCATATCAAAAAATGCCGTCATCCCCGAATAATGTGATCGGGGATCTGGTGTTTAATCTGAGCGCCTGAGAAACCAGATCCCCGATAAAGGACCTCGGGAATGACAGCATGTAAGTTATGCAGCGTTAACAGTGACAGATTCTACATTACTGGATGCCGTTCGACTTCCAATAACCTTCAACCTTGGCTTTCAGCGATTTTGGGAGGGGGACATAGACCAGTTCCTTTGCCTTGCTGTCGCCGTTCTTGAACGCCCAGTCGTAGAATTTTACCACCTTCATGTTTGAATCTTTTTTCTCCTTGGCGAGAAGGATGAACGTGGCGCCTGCGATGGGCCATGCCTTCTTGCCCGGCGCATTGTTCAACCAGAGGTAGAAATGCTTCGTTGGATCGAAACCGGCCGTTGCGGCCGCATTCTCGAAGCTCTCAAAGCTCGGTTCCACGAAGGTGCCTGCAAGGTTCTTAAGGATCGCATGGCTGAGGTTGTTCTGCTTGGCATAGGCGAATTCCACGTACCCGATCGAGTTCTTCTGCTGCTGTACGTAGTTGGCCACACCTTCGTTCCCCTTGCCGCCGATGCCTGCGGGCCAGCTTACCGAGGTTCCGGCGCCGACCTTTTCCTTCCAGGCAGGGCACACATCGCTTAAATAATCCGTGAAGATCGCCGTCGTACCGGACCCGTCGGAGCGGTGGACCACGGTGATCTCACTGGCCGGGAGGTTGAGCTTAGGATTCATCTCTTTGATCTTCGGATCGTTCCAGTTTTTGATCTCGCCCAGGTAGATCTTGCAAACTGCGTCTGAATCGAGTCTCAATTCTCCGGCCTTTATCCCGGGGATATTGATAACCGGAACAACGCCGCCGATGACTGCCGGGAACTGGAGCAGATTGTCCTTGGCCAGCTCTTCCGGCTTGAGCGGTTTGTCCGATGCGCCGAAGTCCACTGTCCGTTCGGTGATCTGCTTGATCCCGCCGCCTGAGCCGATGGACTGGTAGTTGAGTTTTATCCCGGTGATCTTGTTATACTCATGCGCCCACGCGGAATACACAGGGTAAGGGAATGTGGCCCCCGCGCCGTTCAGCATCTCGTCCGCATACACACCGGATGCTAGTGCAAGAACAGCGGTGAGTGCTAATACTAATACTTTTTTCATTTTAATTCCTCCTTGTTTTAAATGTTTTCTCTAGTATGCAAAATTATATCATGGAATTATTACAAGTATGTTACAATTCTGTTACATTGTGATGAAACATTATCATCTGTCGGTTAAATAATTCCGAACGGTACCGGATACTTTTTAGGAAGTGGCTTTTGTAACTGCCACAAGACGTGTCCGGTCCGGGTGTGTGGTCAGCGTTTGGTTTTCTGTATATCAATCTTCACGGATTCCTTCGGCATGCCGTGGTGAGGTGGATTTCCGGAGGGCTCCAGCGGGAGAGAAACAGCAACGATCGTCCCTTCGCCGAGCTTGCTTGAAACGGAGATGCCTCCCGCTTAAGCAGCGCCGGCCCTTATGTTTTGTGTGATCCGGTACCCCCAAGACCTGAATCCGGTCTCCGAACAGGGCGAAAGCCGTGAATCTTTCCCGATAACATACCGGTTACCGCGCCAGACTATTGTTGAACTGAGGAGCGGCACGAACCACACAATGCCGATGATAAGATCCTTGAGGGGAGATAAAAAGTAGGTAAACGGTGACGGCGTATGCACTCCCTGTTCCCCGGACCATGAGGAGATCCTTCTTCCCATCACGAAATCTCCCAGGATCTTGATCAATCCGACAATGGCAGCAAAGGAGAGAGCCTCTCGCGACGGCCCCGTGAACAATACCGGCAGGACGGCGACAAAGACCGGATTGGCAAGAATTTCAGAAAAATATTTGATCCCGCCGATCTGCCATCGGAGCTTTCCCCATCGAGTATGGCGGTTCAGGAAGCGTTTGATGTCCCAGTATTCATTGACATTACTGATCAGATAGTTCGACAGAACAACTTTTTTACCGGCACGCTGCATCTCCCGGCCGATGATAAAATCCTCCGCGAGGATATCTTTGAAAGCTGCGAGCCCTCCCAGCGCCTCCAGATCGTTCTTCTTCATGAGCATGGACTTTCCAATAACGCAGGGCATTCCGAGGAACCGGTCGAGGAAGCTGACGCTTCCCATAATGAAAGAATTGAGATGGAGGTTCTCAAAGAGTGCGCCGAGACTGCGTCCGCCGACTCCATGGATGGGGTTGCTGACGAGCCCGACCAAGGGGTCCTGGGTATGCCTCATGATCTCCTTCAGGTAATTCCTGTCCACCAGGACATTGCTGTCGCTTATGAGCACGTAAGGATGACGGGCTTTTCGATAGGCTGGGATGAGGTTGTTTACTTTCGGATTGAGTCCGACATTGCACCTCTCAACGACAAGGGAAATATCCCGGTCGGGGTATTTGTCCCGAACTTTTTTTGCTACTTTGTAGGCCGGATCGTTGAAGTCCTGGAGGCAAAAAAGAATTTCGTGTTCAGGATAATCCTGGCTGCAAAAGCTTTCGAGGTTGTCAAAAAGATTGTCGTCAAGTCCCTTAAGGGGTTTCAGGATCGATACCGGCGGGGTATAATCCATAGTTGCTCGGGCGTCTGATTTCGGCCTCTTTCTCAAGAGTGAATGAGTTGCTCCAACCTGAAGCAGGTAGAGAATGATCCCTGCCATTGAGATCGCCGCACATAGGGCAAATATGGTCATGTGGCTCCTCCTGTATGATGATGCATGTTTATCGAGTGGTTTTTCATCGTTCAATTCCTGAAGAGCGTTATCGCGACTCCTTTATTGTGCCGAATGCAGTTCTTGACGGATTCAACGTTCTTTTCGCAGTTCAGCAGGGTCTTCCACGAGTAGAGGTGGTGCGCCTTGTGAAAATCGCTGTTGGCGATATAGGGATATTTCTTCAGGCTGATCACATTGAAAACGTCGTCCCGGTTCGCGATCTCCCAGGCATCGATGTATTTTGCGTACCGGTCGCGGTTGTTCCAGAGATAGAGCGTATCTTTGTTCCCCCTGTCCGGCGTATGGTGAGGGTGACAGGCAACGGTCAGGGTATCCTGGCGCTTTGCTTCGAGAAAGATCTCGTCGTAACTCATGCAGGCCGGAACGAATTGCTTGATATCCAGAAGAAGAAGGTGGGCTGACTCATCCTTGGATATATAATTTTTGCTGATCTCCACACCGGGGACCACGAGCATGCCGTATTTTTCCCCGGCCCGTTCCGCCTCTGCCCGGATTGCGGATAGATATTCATCGAAATTATCGTCCCGAATGGACAGATTGAACTGACGTGCAAACTTGCCCATCACGTTATCGCCGTTCACGACGTGGTCGGTAATGGCGATGACGTCAAAACCGGCTTGACCGAAAAGATCGATCGTCTTTCTCATCTCCAGCGAACCGTCCGAAAAGGTAGTGTGAATATGAAAATCGCAAAGAAGCATTGTAAATATCCTATGCTTTCGTTGTTACAGGAGCATGAAGATAACATTAAAATTGTGTTAAGAATATAATTTGTTTTTCACGAACAAGGACACGGACTGGTGGTTGGGGCGGGTTGAAAGGATGAAACGGGGGGGGCATGGCCGCCCCCCTCGTTATAGTTATAATTATCTTTACGCTGGTCGGGGAATGCCTGTTCTGTCACTGGCACGCTATCAAGTTCCCGATTATGTGTTACAACGCCGGTGCCTTGTTTCCGAGTGTTTTTGTCAGTCACCTGCAGTTAGTCACGGTCTTTGGAATGACCGTCTCGTTGCCGATGCTCCTCTCCCCGATATTCCCCGCCCTCCTGTTGAAACCGGGCGACGGCGAAATCGGCATTATAGTTGATGATCGCCCAGACAGTATGTGTTCTCAGGTCAATGCCGTAGGTACCAAATTCATAGCCGGGTTTCCAAGGGCCGAGGACGAATTTCTTGGCGCCGCCGAAGTTTCTATCCACAGCATTGATCCAATTGCCGTCCTGATCCCTGCTGGCAAGGCCGAACAACCCGCGTCCGAGATGAATCGGTGGCTGTCCGTGATGATCGTAGCTCATGGAGAGCGTATATACGTCGGTCTGCTCACAGCCGAGGTCCGCCATGCCCCACAGGGTAAGGATGTCGCTTGCAAGGTCGTCATTCCGCTTTGGGGTCCCCAAGTCCCGAGGGGTCCAGCCGGTGTCCACGGCCTTGGTCAGGGGACGGCTTGCGTAATCCGTTGCCGTGCTGCCGTTGATACCGTCCAGGATCCAGGCAGTTGTCCCGTGATAGCTGTCCTCAACTGTTGTATAAGCTCCTCCCTGAGGCACTAGGAATTCCCTGCCGTTCAGGCTGTAACCGAAGGTCTCGCGCTTGGTGAAGGTGAGGGTCGGCGTGGTGACGAGATCGCAGTCGCCATCGCAGCCGTTCGGCGAAGCGTAGTGCTCAACGGTCACCCGGGGCCCGTCCACCGTGAAGATGTAGTAGCCGACGGTGAAGAGCTCCTGCGCAATGGGGGTTTCCCGGGAGAATCCGAAGCCAGGAACGTTGTACTTTGCGTCGTTGCTCGGATTTTGCGGAATGTAGAACTTGTAGCTGTTGGAAGAGGCGATGATGTCCTGCACGAAGGCGCTGCCGTCAGGACTGGCGACAATCGAACGATTATGCACGTGATCGTGACCCCCCAGGTGGTAGCGCACGCCGTGGGCCGCCAGGCTGCCGATGAACGCATTCTGGGCGTCCGGGTTGGCCGCGGGGTTAGAGCCGAAGAGGCTGTCCGTGTGGTTTTGGCCGATCAGGTTCTTGTGACTGAAGACGAAGGCATGGGCTTTCCTGGGTCTGGTGGAGAGCCGGGCATCGATCCAGCCCAGCTGGTCGATGATGTTGTTGTTCGTGCTGTTCAGATAGCTGGTTCCATCGGTTCTGGTGAACTGGTCCAGGATCACAAAACGGGCATTGTGGTAATCGAAGGAGTAACTCAAGCCGCTCAGGTTGGGGAAGGGGCTGCTGAAATTTTCAGCGCCGAAGACATGCGGCCCGCTGCCGGTGGTCTGAGTATAGAGCGTCTGGAACTCCCCTGCAGCGGTCTGGGAACCCTCATGATTTCCCCTGAGGGGGTAAAAGCCGATGCCGGCGTCGTACAGGGGTTGTGCGGCAGCGGCCCGGGTGTCAATGGTGCGGTCCAAGGGGAGACCATTGGGACTGTTCGTTTCCTTATCCACCAGGTCGCCAACCTGGATCACGAATTTCACGTCATGGTTGATGAATTGCGTGTTAAGCTGGTTGATGATCCCGACCGCGACCGTTTCGGGGTTCTCACCGTCGACATTGGCCTTCCACTGGGTGTCGGACATGACACCGAATTTCCAGGGTCCGGCAAATGCAGAGGTCGCTGCGAAAAACATCACGAGTGCTAACGTGAGCGCTAACGCATACTCATTATTGATACGTAATAGTTTTTTCATCGTAGTATCTCCTTATCACGGTTTTGGATGTGCTGTTTCTGTGATTCATGTTGTGCCGGCTTCGCCTTGTTTATCAACGATAGGTAAATATCACCTCCTTATCGTGCATTTGATTCATCTCATCTTGCATGAGGGAACGCAACTCATCTGAGCATGAATGAGATGCTTATTGTCATGCATCGCATATTATGCAGTCGTACTCGTTTGACCGGTGATGCATGAATTGCCGCTAAAGTGTGGATCGTAGTGATCATTTTTTAAAAAAATGCCAGGCTTTCCTTATAGGAGCGATCCACTTCTTCCGGATCGAACCCAAGCTCCTGTAAGAGTATCCGAACTGCAAGAGCAAGTTGGATGGATTCTTTTTCATTGAGATGCAGCGCAGCATGATTTACATTTTGATCAGACATAGGAACCTCCTGGCCATGTTAAGGATATAAACACCCGCTTTCGCTATCTACCCGGTCAAATCCCTGACGTGTTCGTACCGGGCATCAGGGACTTTGCCTTGATTTTCCGTAAACCAGGAGATGTCCATTTTGTGTAACTTCATTGTGGTCATTTCTTTCGCAGAACCTTCGACAGGAACAACGGGCAACAATCGTAGTTGTCCGTCCAGCAATATTTCATCTTTTGATAACTATTGGTTGCTACTGTCATAATTGAGACAGCACAATAATTGCTGCTGCCTGTTTCGTAGGGGCACGTTGCCATATGAGCGTCTGCGCATAATGCACTGTGTTCAGATGCCAGGTTGATTAAATTCATACTTACCTCCTTCAATTACAGGGCCTTGAAACCGTTACACCTATCGCAAAACAGAACGGATTACTGTTGCCGTAATAAACGTTGTTTAACGACTCTGCTGACAAGAATAGGAAGAAAGGCTTTCACTTTGATGTCTTTTTTCAGCTCCTCCAGGACCTCCCTGTACGAATTGTTGACTTCTTCCGCGGAAATCCCGAGTTCGTGCGCAATTCCGTCAATAGCGCGGACGTGTGGTTCGTTTTCCTTGTCGTACAGGTGTTGTGGAGTATCTACTGCTGTCTGATTCTGCATGAGATTTCCTCCTTATTGGATTGAACCGATTTTCTTCATCAGGTTCGATGATTCTCACCTCTATTTTTTAAGTAAATAATACGGGACGATTATTACAGGAGTATGAAGAGAAAATGAATTTTTCATTACATTCTTGACCGGCTCTGGATCAGGTAGGCATAATAGGTCGCGGCGCTCGTCGGGGTGCGCTTGAGCGTTTTGAAGTCAACTCGGTAGAGGCCGAACCTGGCATCGAGACCCTGGAGCCATTCATAATTGTCGATGAGGGTCCAGTAGAAGTAACCGCGGACATCAAGCCCTTCTTTCAGGCATCGTTCAACAACATCCACGTGCTGTTTCATATACTTAACCTTCATTTCGGTATCATGGGTCGCAATGCCGTTCTCGGTGATGATGAGCGGCAGGTCGAGTCGTGACGCATAGCGAAGCACCTTTGCAAGGCCGCGTGGATGCACTTCCCACCCGATATTCGTAAGACCGTGTCCGTCGATGTCGGCATATCGCAGTTCCACGCCCATTTTCTTAAGTGGATTGAATCGGAGATGGATGCGCGTATAGTAGTTTACACCGAAAAAGTCGAGCTTGTCCTTGATCGGGACTTCGATTTTCACGACGCGGTAAAAGGGGAATTTGACGATGAAGATGCCGGTCAGGAACGCGTTAATGATCGAGTGATTGTAAAAGTAGTCTGCCGACTTCTTCAGGAGACGATCGAGGGGGTTCCATTTATTCCAGGGAGCGAATACGGACATGTTATGCGCGATGCTGACCCGGGCATCGGGGAGATATCGATGGATGATGTCGTAGGCCTTACCGTGGCAGGTGAATATGTTCTTCAGGGCGACGAGGGAACGGGGAACGTCTCGCAAACCCGGCGGTGTGCATCCGTCAAGGTACCCGCCGATCAGGATGACATAGGGTTCATTGAAAGTTATCCAATATCGCACGTTCCTGAGCGTTGAGACCATCTTTTCCGTGAATCTCAGGAATTTTTCAACGGAAGCGCTTCGGTGCCAGGGACAACGCTCCAGGAACCACCGGGGATGGGTAAAATGGTGGAGAGTGACCATGGGCTCGATGTTGTCGCTTCTCAGGATATCGATGATCTCCTGATAATGCGCAATGGCCTCCTCGTCCCAGGTATCCGGGAGCGGTTGGATCCTGCTCCATTCGACGGAGAAGCGATAGGAATTAACGCCCAATTCCTTCAGAAGTTTCAGGTCCTCCCTGAAAACGGCATAGTGATTCGTTATCTCGGGGATGTCGTTTAATACGGGGTCCCAGGTCGACCAGTCGGCATTCGGAGAGCCTTCGAGCTGAAAGGCAGACGTAGCAACGCCCCACTGAAAGTCTTCCGGAAAAGCCGGTTTCCTCATTGTATCATGCATCCCGATGGCACTGTCTCCCCCTGTTACCGCCAATAGAGAACCATGAGCACAAGTCCTGCTATGGAAGCGGCGAAAATCAGCATGTCCTCGATTCTTTCAGGAAACCGTTTCTGTGTATTGTTATGCATGGTTTAGCTCCCTTGTATCAGTGCATTTTTCCGGTGAATATACAACGGCAAGCGTCCTGATGCCGCCGATCACCAGGATCAGGGCCGCGAGCGCCATGATCATTCCAGCCTCCAGCATATGCTGATAAAGCCCGACCATGATCTCGCGCAGAACAAAGACCAGCGCCGCGTCGGTGATAAACGTGATCTTGAGCCGGTGCACGGTGAAGTATTCGATGAGGCTCCTGAGCAGTTCGATCACGATGAACATGGAAAGAATATTTGTTACGATCATGTCAAAGGCGGCCGCCAGCGTCTGGCTTCCGAACACTGCGCGAAGGTCGAGAATTACCCGAGCGATCCCCATCAAAAGGGCGATGATCACGATCGGGATCATGAATTTGATCATACTGTCGACTATCTTGGTGAAGTATTTCATGGGCATTGTCTCTTTATATCCTTGTCAGGACGCTGTCAGTTTTTCAAAGAACCATGTCGGCCGGATACTGCCACGAGAGAATGATGCCAGATGCGTTGATAAGACAGCGTTAAAAACTGTGATTCAAACCAAAGGCAATTACGGACGGGCTCTCACCGGCCTTGGGTGTATATGCCCCGCCCGCGCCGCTCTGGCCGAGGCCATAGGCGGCAGCCGCATCATTATTTGTCTTGGCATACAGAACGTAGGCGGTCGTGCGTTTGGAGAAGGAGTGGTCTACACCGACAGTCGTCAAGGTCGCCCCCGTCTTCGTATTCGGGTCTTTTCCGTCATCGGCTTTTCCGTAAGCGATCTTGATGGTTTCATCACCGAGCTTCTGGCTCGCCGCGATGTACAGCGCGTTCCGCGTGTTTTTGGAATCCGAAACCCCGTCCTTCAGTGCCTCATAAACCAGCCCGACCTTGGTGCCTCCAAGAGTAACACCCGCGCCTAATTTTGTTCCCTCGATATTGTAACCCAGTTTGTCCAAGCTTCCATACCCATTTTTATGAACCTCATTTGCCAGCGCGACATACACCGGCCCTCCGCTGTAGGACGCTGCAAAGGAATGTTCTGATTTGTTTCCAACAGTGCTGGTATCGGACTCCTGACCGGTCGTGCTGATCTGCGCCATGATCTGGACTCCACCGACTTTGGGAGAGGTGTACATGATCGTGTCTTTTGAACGCAGGTCGAAATCGGAGGTGCCGTTCACATTGCCCATAATGGCGTTATAATCGCCCATGGTGTCGCCAAACGCATCCAGAGAACCGGTCGACACCTTGTACGGTGTGTCGTGGATGCCAAAGAGAAGCATCCCGAAGGTCTTGCTTGAGAGCCCGGCGTAGGAGTTTCGGTACGTAATCTTATCGATGCTCGCCGATTTTGTATTCACGGTCGTCGCGCCGGTAGTAGTGTTCGTCGTGGCTGACGAAACGGATGCTACCGTCGAGGTCTGCGAGCCGTCGTAGTTGATCCCCAGCTCGATCTGCATGACAGCGCTCAGGTTGTCGCTCAGTTCTTCCTTTCCTTTAAATCCGAGGCGCGATGAGTTCGTTGAAACCTTCGTCAGGCTGTTGTCCGATCCCGCTGTCCTGGCGTCAGTGGTGATCATATCAACCGAGAGTTTTGCCGCACCATAGACTTCTATAGTGCCCTTCACAACCGGTGCTTCACCTTCTGCTGCAAAACCGATGGAGCCGAAACTACTTACCGCAATTACTGCCAGAGCCGCTAAAACCTTTTTCATCTTGTAACCTCCACGTTTTTGTTTTATTTATTATTCCGAATACTCGGAAGTGTTTCTCTGCATTCGCAGCTGTTGAGATTAATTACTGTTGTTCTTTTTGGCAACGCAGCCGATTTTTTAAGCTCCGGCTGACCAGCATGGGCAAAAAAGCCTTCGCGTTAGTGCTCTTTTGCAAATCGGACAGGATTTCCCGGTACGACTGGTCTACCACGTCGACAGGCAAATCCAGCTCATGCACGAGCTTATCAATCGCACGGATGTGCCGGCATAGTTCTTTTTCATCCATCAGCCGAGTGGTTCCATTGATGTTGTTTTCAGCCATATTTTTTCCTCGTCCTCCTCAGTGTGCAGGAAGAGGTCTTTATCATTATGGGTTCTTTAAAAAAAATGCAAAACTGTCCTCGTAAGACCGATTGACATCCTCGCGGGGAAACCCAAGCTCCTGTACAAGCTTCTCGACGGCGTAAGCAAGTTGCGCAGATTCTCTTTCATTCAGCCGCAAAGAAAGAATTTGTGAACATTGTTCTTGCATCTGTTCTTCCTCCCTTTTATGATATAGGTGTCGTCGATTTTCAAGGTGAGGCTAGTGGGCACCATACGTCGTTATCTGCCCCGCAATATCTTCGCCACGAACATCGGACAGCGAGAGTAATTGTCCGTCCAGCAGTAGGTTTTCTTTTGATGACTGCTCATGAAGACTGTCATGACCGCGGCGTGACAAAAATGCCCTGATTCCGACTCGAATGGACACGTTGCCTCATGAACACCTGCGGATGTCGGATCGTTTTCTATGGTTGATTGCGAATTCTGCATATGCGCCTCCTATAATCTAGTTGAGATCATACCCATCAAATGTTACAGCAATATTTCAGGAATATGAATTTTCTGTTACGGACCATGCGACGTATGCCGTTGACAGCTGTTGTCTGCTCTGATAGCATTATCATTATCGAACATTTACAGGATAGTGCTTCATAAACAATACGATGACGCGATTGCCTGCGTTTCGGATCTGAAAATTACCAAGAGGTGTATACTTAAGGGCAGCGGTGGGATTTTTTATCCAAGGAGGTGTGCGATGTCTTTCACAATAATGTTTAACAGTGCTCTGTTTTTCATGCTCATTTTTGCTCCACTGGTGCGGGCCGAAGACCGGATCGTGATCGCGGACTTCTCCTCCAGTATCGGCGCGCCGGGGGTCCCGGCGGGGTGGCAGCTCAAGGAAAAATCCGGCAAGGCGGACTTTGCCGTGGTCAAGGACGGTGATATAGCCGCGGGCAGGTTCCGGAGCGCCAACACGTCCTTCTCGCTCCAGAAAGAGGTGAAGGTGGACCTCAAACAATTTCCCTGGCTTACGTGGAAATGGAAAATAACCAAACTGCCCGCGGGCGGTGACTTCAGGAAGTCGAAGACCGATGACCAGGCGGCCCAACTCTTTGTGGCGTTTTCCAAGACCAAGGCGATCGTGTACATCTGGGACACAACAGCGCCCGCCGGGCTTATGGAGAACACGTCTCCGGTCCCCTTTATGACGGTCAAGGTCGTGGTGGTGCGTTCAGGCCCGGCTGAATTGGGGAAATGGATCACCGAGACCCGGAACGTATATGATGATTACAAAAAACTCTACGGTTCCGAGCCTCCGGCAGTGAACGGGATCAGGCTCCAGACAAATTCACAGCATACCGGGACATCGGGTGAAGGCTATTTTGCGGATGTGATGTTCAACAGGAAGTAGGGGTGGGCGGAGAGAGTCAAGCTTACCTGGTTCACGAATACATCGGGCGGTTCTGTAAAAAATTCGGGATTATACAAATTTCGTCATTCCCGTGCAAACGGGAATCCAGTCCTTGTTCGCAGTTTCTTGACCCTGGATACCCGCAGGAGCCTGCCCCAGCATGATTTAAGCCGGGGCGGGAATGACGACCTGTTATTTACACCACAAAGATCTTCACTTTCGTCCCTTTTCCAAGGGTACTTTCTATCTGCATATCCCATCCGTGCGCTTTCACCAGATGTTTCACGATGGCAAGACCGAGGCCGGTGCCGCCCATCTGCCTTGAACGACCGGCATCAACGCGGTAGAACCGTTCGCCGATACGTGAGAGGTGCTGTTTGGGGATTCCGATGCCCGTATCTTCAACAAAGATGACCGCCTTGCCGTTCTCCTTATCCATACCGAAGGTTACACCGCCCTGATCGGTAAACTTTATGCCGTTCTCGACAAGGTTCGTCACTATCTGCGTAAGGCGGTCGCGATCGGCAACGATCTCATTCATATCCGGGTTGATGAAGATCTTCAGTGAAAGATTCTTTGCCCCGGCCTTTTCCTTGAGGAGCTCCTGCACCGCTTTCGCAACCTCGACAAACCCAAGAGATGCTTTGTCGATCTTGACGACCCCCATCTCTATTTTGGAGATGGTCATGAGGTCGTCGACGAGGCTATTGATCCGTTCGCTGTTGGACTGAATTGATTTGAGGAATTTAACGGCATGTTCCTTGTCGTCCAGAGCGCCTTCCAGGAGCGTGTCCGCGAAACCTTTGATGGCGGTGATCGGTGTCTTGATCTCATGGGAGGCGTTGGCGACAAAATCTTTTCTGACCTGTTCCATTTTTTTGAGCTCGGTGATGTCATGGAAAATGGCGACAAAGCCTGTCAGCACATCCCTGTCATGAAAAAGAGGAGATATCCGGACGATGCAGTATCGTTCAGCGGGGTATTCGATCTTGAACTCGGAGACACCTGCCTTTCTGCTGGTCCGGACCTCATCAAGGAGCGAAAAGAATTCGCTGTTCCGGACAACCTGGATGAACGGTCTGCCCATGAGGGGGGTATCTCCAAAGAAATTCCCTGATGCGGCGCTTGACAGAAGGACAACCCCGTTGCTGTCCATGATGATCAGCGCATCGGGGATGCTCCTCAGTATCTCGTTGAGCCTTTTCCGCTCTTCTTCGTGTTCCCCGATGACCGTCTTCAATTCCATCGACATGGCGTTCAGGCTGTCGGCGATATCGCTGAACTCGCCGGCGTCTTTTAAATGTAATTTATTTCCAATGCCACGGGGGACGAGCGATCTGGCAAAGTCATTGATCTCACGGGTCAGCCTCCGCAGGTATTCAAATTGCCAGAGCGAGAACAGCCCCGTAGCCGCGAGGACGAATCCGACTATGAGGAGAATGTTCAGCCGGGCCGCATTCACTGCATGATCGACATCCTGAAGCGGGACGCTCAGCCGGATATACCCGCGCGGCGTTTTCCCGGAATCCACCCGGTGGGCAACATACAGGAAATCCTGCTTCAGCGTGTCGCTGCTGCGAATAAACATTCCTGCGCCATTCAGCGCCGCCTGCTGGATTTCAGGCCGGTGAGCGTGATTCTCCATGGTCGATGAACTGCTGTCAGAATCGCCGATGACCCGGCCGTCGAGCTCGATGACCGTGACGCGCGCGCCGGTCTTTTCTTTCAGCTGTTTGCACTGGACGTCGATGCTGCGTCTGGTGTCGAACGATATGCTGTCAGCGATCAGGGATGCCTGAACGGAAAGGTTCTGCTTCAGACCGGCAAGGTAATGTTCGCGAATGGCGCTGGCGATGGTGACTTCAACGAAGAGGAACGCCAGAAGAATAAGGACGGCATAGAGGATGAATATTCGTTTAAAGACCCCGCGGTTCATTCGGTCTCCACGTAATAGCCGACTCCCCGCCGTGTCTTGAGATAGCGGGGATTGGACGGGTCATCTTCGATCCGCGTGCGGAGCCTCCTGATGTGCACATCAATGGTACGGGACTCGACGAAGGCCTCTTCCTTCCATACCGCATCAAGGAGCTGGTCGCGGCTGAAGACCCGCCCTCTCCGCTGGACGAGATAGAGCAGGAGCTTGAATTCCGTCGCGCTCAGGTTGAGCGGAGCGCCGCCTTTGGAGACGGAGAAGGTCTCAAGGTCGATCGTCAGATCGCCGAGCTGGATCGTTTTGTCCTCCGTTGTCCGCTCTCTCGATCTGCGCAGGACCGCCTTCACGCGCGCGATGAGTTCCCGGGGACTGAACGGTTTTGTCATGTAATCGTCGGCGCCGGTCTCGAGGCCGCGGACCTTGTCCGACTCCTCGCCGCTGGCAGTCAGCATGATGATGGGCACGTGCGCGGTCTTCGGATTATTTCTCAGGATACGGCAAAGCTCCATGCCATGGATGCCGGGCAGCATGAGGTCAAGAATGATGAGGTCGAGATGACCCGCACGCACCTTCTTGAGCGCCTCTTCGCCGTCCAACGCCGTGGAGATGTGAAAACCCTCTTTTTTCAGGTTGTACGAGATGAGTTCCACAATGTCAGGCTCGTCATCGACGATAAGTATCTTTTTTGTGGTCATGGTGTACAGACTCGCTGATCATGGAGATTGATGATCCGGTAATTTCTATCGTTCGAACTTCATTATTACCTATTTAATCTATTTTGTCAAAAAAGATATTATTGTCATGGTTGGAATTGCAGTCAGGGTTATGCTACAATAATTGTCATGATTCTATTTTCCGGTCACCTCTCTGATTCTATGCATCGACCGGTTCTGTACTGCGCTCGGCAAAGGTAAATATACTCTATGTTGGAGAGGAAACAGGGAAAAGGCATCAATTTGGTGATATACTAGAGGACAATAATCATTTCATCCGCAAAGGAGGTACCGTATGAAGTATATCAAGTATTTAGTTGTATCGCTGGTTGTATTGCTTTCATTCAGCATTGCCGCATTCGCCGAGGAGGCCGGGCCTAAGGTGAAATCTGAAGTCAAATCAGCAATGACGCCGACTGCGGAGGTAGCGCAGCATGAACATGCGATGGGGAAGGAAAAGCGCGTGGTCGCTACCGTGGACGCGGATGGTGTGCAGCGAGTAGAGGTCATCGGCGGTGAATACTATTTTGATCCGAACTACATTGTGGTGAAGGTGAACAAACCGGTCGAGCTGACGGTCAGGAAAGCGCCGGGATATATCCCGCACGATATGGTAGTGAAAGCGCCGGAAGCAGGAATCGACTTTAAAGTGGATCTCGATGCTAAAAAAACGGATATCGTCAAATTTACTCCGACAAAAATCGGGAAGTACGAAATGTTCTGCGACAAAAAAATGTTGTTCTTCAAGAGCCATAAAGACAAGGGCATGGATGGTATGATAGAAGTGGTGGAGTAGGGGGATTAACGAGGGACGATAGACGATAGACGAGGGACGAATGATGATGGACTAAGGAGTATCCGGTCTGATGCCTGAATGTCTGACGTCTGCCATATCTTTTCTGATTAAACTATGCAATATCCTTTGATCGATAGACAATTGCTTTCTGATCTTCGGCTGGTGCACGGCGTCTTTAACGCGATCGTGATGCTGTTCTTCCTGTATCAGGGAAGGCTCGGCTTCAGGATCCGGCGGGATAGAGGGACAGGCGCCCCGCTGCCTGTTCCCGTGATCAAGCGTCACCGGAGGATGGGTCCTGTTCTGGCGATCCTGGGTGGGCTCGGATTTTTGGCCGGGCTCACCCTTGTTCTGCTCGATACGGGAAATGTTCTTGAATATCCGCTTCATTTCATTGCCGGGCTCACTATCGTTGTCCTGCTGATAGCGACCTACAAAATATCACGGGACATCAAAGGTCCTGACTCTCCTTTTCGCACGCCCCATTTCGTTCTCGGTGTTGCCATCCTCTGCCTTTATCTCGTGAATGTCATGATAGGGATCGGGGCGTTGCTCTAAGACAGCGGTCTTTTACGACGTCTTTCCCTTTTCATCCTCGTTGTCTTTCACTGCACGCGGAGTTTTCTCCATTTTCAGGCTTTCCTTATACACGTCTTTTTTGGGCAACCCGAGCTCCTCTGCGGCGACCGAAACAGCATCTTTTTTGCTCAGACCCCGGTGGAGGATGAGATTCTTGAGATATTCGGCGGTGTCGATATCCTGCATCTTAGGGTCCGTCGTAGCGCCGTGAACGATGACGGTGAACTCGCCTTTGATGGTCCCCTCGTGCAGGCGTTTGAGGCATTCCGAAAGCGTGCCCCGGATCGATTCTTCATATACCTTGGTAAGCTCGCGGGTGATCACAACGCGACGGTTGCCGAAGACCTCGAGCATGTCCTCGATCGCCCTGATGATCTTGTGCGGCGCTTCGTAAAAAACAAGCGTGCGTTCTTCCCTGGCAAGTTCCTGCAAACGCTTGAGCCGGGCCAGATGTTTTGCCGGGAGAAAACCTTCAAAGACAAATCGATCGGTCGGCATGCCCGAAATTGAGAGCGCGGCGATAGCCGCGGTTGCCCCGGGGATGGGGACGACGGGGATCTTCCGGTCTATGGCGAGGTTGATCAGAAAATACCCAGGGTCCGAGATGCCGGGAGTCCCCGCGTCGGATACGAGGGCCACATTCTTTCCCTCGAGCATTCGCGCGACGAGGATGGGGGCCTTTTCTTCCTTGTTGTGGTCGTGGTAGCTGGTGAGCTGGGTCGCTATCTGGTACCGGTCAAGCAGATGCCTGGAGTGGCGGGTGTCCTCGGCAGCGACGAGGTCGGCTTCCTTCAGCACGCGGACCGCCCTGAGGGTGATGTCCTCAAGGTTCCCGATGGGGGTGGCGACTATGTATAAGGTGCCTGTTGGCATGGGTTCAGGGTTCAAGGTTCACGGTTCACGGTTATAGACTAACGGTTTGATGCTGCATATTCAACACCGGATCTTTCTTATATTTCATCTTTTTGGGAATCGTTCAGCAATAGGTCCTTCTAATCGTTCATTGTTCGATCTTAATAGCTTTCCAACCCTGAACCGTGAACCTTGAACTTTGAACCTGAGCAGTTACCTTTCATCAATAACTGCGATATCTGTTCGTTATCGGGAACCTTCGGTCCTTGCCCAGTCCCCGCGGGGTGATCTTGACCCCGGGAGGGGCCTGGCGGCGTTTGTATTCGCTGGCATCCACAAGACGGATCACGCGCTGCACGGTCTTGCGGTCAAAGCCCATCTCGATTATCTCTTTCAGCTCCTTGTCATCCTCCACATAGGCCTTCAGGATGGGGTCGAGGATGTCATACACGGGCAGGGAGTCACTGTCCTTCTGGTTCGGCCTGAGTTCCGCCGTCGGCGCCTTGGTCATCACCCGCTTCGGGATCACGGTCTTCCCCGCAAGCTTGTTCACGCATCGCGATACCTCATAGACCAGGGTCTTGGGCACGTCCTTGATGACGGCAAAACCTCCCGCCATGTCGCCGTAGAGCGTTGCATACCCCACGGACATCTCGCTCTTGTTGCCCGTGGTAAGAACGAGCCAGCCGAACTTGTTCGAGAGGGCCATGAGGAGATTGCCCCGTATTCTGGCCTGAAGGTTCTCTTCGGTCACGTTGGTCTTTGTTTTCGCGAACACGCCGCGAAGCGTTGTGAGGTATGATTCAAAGGTCTGCTTGATGGGGATCTCCAGGATCCTGATGCCGAGGTTGCGCGCAAGATCATGGGCGTCTTCGCGGCTCTCGTTAGAGCTAAACTGCGACGGCATGAATACGCCGAACACGTTCTCTTTTCCCATGGCTTCCACGGCGACAGAGGCCACGAGCGATGAATCGATGCCGCCGGAGAGGCCGATGACCGCGGACTTGAAACTGTTCTTTCGCATATAATCCCGCGTGCCGAGCACGAGGGCATGGTACACTTCTTCGCACTCGGAGAGGGGTTTGGTCGGCCGTCCAACGGGAAGTTTTTTCTTTTTTCCCGACGATCGACCGGATACCAGGATACAATCCATGAAGTCCTGGAACCGGAGCCGTTCACCGGGGCAGGGTCCCGGTGACCCCGAAATGCCGACATCCACGGTCAGCAGTTCCTCCCCGAACTGTTTACCTCGGGCGATGACCTTGCCCTTCCTGTCGATAACAACGCTTTGGCCGTCAAACACAAGCTCGTCCTGTCCGCCGACGGTGTTGGCATAGAAGATGACGACATCATTTTCTTTCGCCCGCCCGGAAAGCATTTTCAGGCGTTCTTCGCCCTTTCCCTTGTGATAGGGAGATGCGTTGATGTTCACGATGACTTCCGCGCCTGCCAGCGCCTGGACACGGGCGGGCCCTTCATCGTACCAGATGTCTTCGCAGATATTGAGGCCCACGCGGACGCCGTTGATGAGGAACACGGGATACCGTCCTCCGGGGCTGAAGTAGCGGTATTCGTCGAACACGCCGTAGTTCGGCAGGAATATCTTATGATAGGTGTAGATATGCGTCCCGTCGGAGAGCAGTGCGGCGGCGTTGAAGAGGCGGTTGTGGTTGCTGTCAACGAACCCGACGATCGCCGTGATCCCTTTTGTCGCACGCCGGATCGTGTTGAGCGTTTTGATGGAGTCCTTCACAAATTGGGGCTTCAGGAGCAGGTCCTCCGGCGGATAGCCGGTAACGGCAAGCTCGGGCAAAGCGACAATGTCGGCATTGAGCTTTTTAGCGCTCTTGATCGCGTCGATGATCTTGTCGCGGTTGCCCGCGAGGTCGCCGACAATGGGGTTTATCTGGGCCATGGAAATGCGGATCGTTCTCATTTTTTTGTCTCTCGCAGAGGCGCAGAGCGCGCAGAGTTAAAAACGGATAAGATTCAAATGGTCAGGGGTTAAATACCATTCGCAATTCTTGTGATTCCATTTTTGATCAGTTCTTCGTTAAAGTTAATTAACAGGCCTACTTTCTTTTGTGATAATTTCAAATAGGTCAGAAGCTGTTTCTTGTGAACAGGGAGAATAGATTCGATAGATTTCAGTTCTATAATAACCTTGCCTTCTACTATGATATCAGCACGGAAACCAAGGTCCATAGTGAGTTCGTCATAACTGACTGGAATCCCAACTTGCCTCTCACAAAGGAGTCCTTTTTTCTTTAATTCGTACGCCAGCACTTCCTCATAAACCGATTCCAGGAGTCCAGGTCCTAATGTTCTATGAATTTTGATGCAGCAGTCTATAATATTACCTGTTATATCATTTTCTATCATTACTTTTCTCTGCGTGCTCTGCGCCTCTGCGAGAAAACAGGTTTTTCGCCTCTTCCATGACTTGTTTTAAAGGTATCTGTCGCTCCTCCGCGAGCTTTCTGCAGTCCTCATACTCCGGGGTTGCTGTAAGCACTTCATTATCCCGCCGGCTTATCTTAATCCTGACTTTACCATACATTGTATCAACGATCTGTATCTCCCGCGTGAGCTTCTTACGCCCCACCTCCTGGATGCGGACGCCGATGCTGGTAGTTTCCCGGAAGATCGTATCGAGCACGACATCACTCTTTGTTTTGTCGGTAAGCACCGAGAGCAGGATCGCGGGTCTGCCCTTTTTCATAATGATTGGCGTGAGGTATACGTCATGCGCTCCCTGCTGCATGAGCTTCTCGATGAGGTAATCATAGACCTGCGGATTCATGTCGTCAATATTCGTTTCGATGACGATGGACGTGTCCTCGTCGTACCCGGCAACTGGTTCCCCGATCATGAGCCGCAAGACATTCGGCTGTCCCGGGAAATCCTTGTCACCAGCGCCGTAGGCGACCCGCTCGATCTTCATCGGCGGCATCGGACCGAAGGAAGATCCGAGCGTGCTGATGATGACCGCGCCGGTCGGTGTGGTAAGCTCGAATTGGGTAGACGATTGATAAAAGGGAATGTTGGTAAGAAGCTCTGCCGTCGCCGGGGCAGGGATGGGAAGCATGCCGTGGGCGGTTTTGACCATGCCTGATCCGACATTGACCGCTGATGCCATGATCCGCGTGACACCCAGCAGTTCCAGGCCGATTACGGCCCCGACATTGTCCACGATGGAGTCCACGGCGCCGACCTCATGGAAGTGGATCATGTCGGGCGTTGTGCCGTGCACCTTTGCTTCTGCTTCTGCCAGTCGCGTGAATACGCGGCTGCTTTTTTCCTTCACTGTTGAAGAAAGTGTGGATTTCTCGATGATGCTCAAAATGTCGGACAGGTGGCGCGATTTCTGGTCCTTCTGGTCGATGATGACATGGACTTTGGTAGCGGCGATTCCTGAACGCTTGACCTTCTCGGCCTTGAGTTCGTAGCCGGGAAGGTTGAGCTTGGCCAGCTCAGCGCGAAGAACGTCGATCGAGACGCCCGCATCCACAAGCGCGCCGAGGGTCATGTCGCCGGATATACCGGAAAAGCAGTCGAAGTAGGCGAGGGTCATGGTTTTATTTGGATAACATCAATAGCATATTTCGATCCGAAAGCTTGCATTCATTAGGTGCTTGAACTTTAATGCTAACCTCTGCAAAGTACAAATCGAGACTATTGAGAATTACCGGCTGAAATACGCATAGGTTGTATGCTCAAAACTGGATCGATGGAAACCAACTATGCGGGTAGGTAAAGACGGGACTAAGCATCCCGTTTAGGCATATTTTTATAAAACAATTCGATCGCTTGTATTAGTTCCGGTACTTTATGCTGCACTACATCCCATAGGATGGCGTCATCAATTCCGAAATATGCATGGGCAATGACATCGCGTAAACCTGCGGTCTTTTTCCATTCTATACCGGGCATCTTCACCCGGATCGTTTCCGGGATATTCTTTGCGGCCTCCCCGATTATTTCCAGATTGCGCACGACAGCGTCATAGGTTTTGTCATCCTGCTTGAACTGTTCGAACGACACCTCTTTGGTATAACGGAGGATCTTACGGCAGCTCTCCAGGATGTCGTCAAGATAAAATGTCCAATCACGCGACATGAATCAACTCTTTCTCGATCATTGGACGCATGCGCGGTTTCAAGGCAGCACGGGTGACAAGATCCACTTTTACTTTCAATAGATCTTCAAGAAAGAACTTCAGGTCCATGAAACGGTCGAAGTCCGGCTGCTGTTCGAACTCTACGAGGACATCCACATCGCTTTCAGGACTGATCTCATCTCGTGCCGCAGACCCGAACAGCATCAGGTCTTTGACCCCGAAGGTCGCATGGATCATTTGCAAACGGGATCTGAGTAAACCTACTATTTCGCTTCGGCGCATAATGCCTCCTATGATTCGTTGCAATTAATCATAGCATTGAAAACCAAAACAATCAACGATTATAGGTTTGACAGTGGTAGGTTGGGTAGAACGAAGTGAAACCCAACGCCTGTCTCAGCCCTGCTAATACTCACAATCTGATCGGCTGGATTATCGTAAAAGATGTCGGGTTTCGTTCTGCTCTACCCGACCTACGAACTGCTGCAGAAAATATTGGCGATTCAATCGGCAGCGGGCAGTGTCGTATCCTCACCTTGTCCACCACCGTAATAGCATGCTCTAATTTATTCTCGGGGTAGTTTTCGAGAACTCGCTTTAGCAGCTGAAGCATCTGTTCGTCGCTGTAATTCCCTCCCCGGAACAGTATTACTCCGGGGTCCGCTGCGCGGCTTATAGCAAGTAATTGGGGGAAATCAAGATCGGCGGTGATGATGATCCTATTTTGCTGCCTTGCGGCTTCGATAATATGGTGGTCTTTGGCCTTGTGCAAACCGACGGAGGAAACATGGTCAGCGTCGTGACTATTCTCACGGTGCCAGACCGCGAGCAGCGGCGAAAGAGGCATGTCAACGAGGAACTTCATGCAAACTCCATGATCTCCTCATCAGCGAATGCCGCTGCATAGGCCAGCGCCTCATCAATGTCCTGAGACTCGAGATAGGGATATGACTTAAGGATGGATTCCTTTGTCTCGCCCGCTGACAACATGCCGAGAATGCGGGATACCGGGAACCGAAGCCCCCGTATGCAGGGTTTCCCGAAAAAAACCTCGGAGTTTACGGTTATTCGTGTGAATTTCATTTGGCACCTCCACGGGAAGGAATAACTAAGATAACTTTAACAAAGAACCGCTTAGAATGCAATCGGTCTTTACCGCCGGGGTGTCCGCAACGCCCGCGCGCTCAAATCGGGCAGCGAACGCCGGATCCTTCAGTTGCTCATGCAGATATCGGTCAAAATTGGTTTTCTTCATCGCGTTACTTTATTCCGCCTTATCGCGGTCTCAACCTTTCCGGCTAAGCCGTTGCCGAAAGGTTTTATTTGTGTGAGAATCAGCATGTCATCAACTTTTCTGATAGTCGTAGGTTGGGTAGAACGAAATGATACCCAACGGCTGTCTCAGCACTGCTAACACTCAAAGTCTGATAGGTTGGATCATCGTCAAAGTCGTTGGGTTTCGCTCTGCTCTACCTGTCCTACATGCTACCCATCCCCCTCCTAACCTCCCCCTTGAAAGGGGAGGAATAAAGAGCGCTACACTAGGATTTTTCACCCAACAGATTGATCCTGTGCGCCAGCACGCCCGCTCCGAAGCCGTTGTCGATGTTCATGACCGCGATGCCCGCTGCGCAGGAGTTGAGCATGGTCAGGAGGGGGGCCAGTCCCTGGAACCCCGCGCCGTAGCCGACGCTTGTGGGAACGGCGATCACGGGCTTGTCCACAAGCCCGCCCACGACCGACGGGAGCGCGCCGTCCATGCCGGCTACCACAACGATCACCCTGGCGGAGTCGAGTGTTTCCCGCTTGCTCAGGATGCGGTGAATCCCTGCTACTCCAACGTCGTACACGGTCTGCACGGTGCTGCCGAGCATCCCCGCGGTCACTGCGGCTTCCTCGGCCACGGGGATATCCGAAGTCCCGGCGGTCAGGACCAGCACAATACCTTTGGTCAGCGCCTTCTTCTTATCCTGTATCACGATGGCTCGTGAAGCTTTGTGATAGAGCGCGCGGCGATCGAGTTTTTTGACTGCCTTATATACTGTTTCCGATGCGCGGGTGGCAAGAATGTCGCTACCAACTTTCAACATGCGTCTGGTGATGCCAATGACCTGCTCCAGAGTTTTTCCCTCACAGTAAATGACCTCGGGCATGCCATGACGCAACTGGCGATGATGGTCGATGTGGGCGTATGACACGTCTTCGAACGGCATGTGCCTGAGCCGGTCGAGCGCGGTCTTGACATCGATCTTGCCGGATTGGACGCCCTGGAGAAGTTTAGAGATATCTGATTTGTTCATATATCCTTTGTACCTACATAGGTATTTAGGCTGAAGACTGAAGGCTGAAATGTATTTACTTGAACGCCTATCACTCCGCAATCCGAAATGGTTCGACATCTGCTCACCATCATGAGCGTCAGTCGAATGATCAGCATTCCGAAATCGATCATTCTCCCTTGAGCTCACGGTTCATCAAATCGTGCACTGCGCGCTTCGGGTCCTTGCCTTCGTACAGAAGCTGGTAGACCTCCTCTACGATCGGCATTGCGATGTCGTATTTCTGCGCAAGGTCCCGCGCGGCCCTGGCGGTCTTGACGCCTTCGGCAACGGTTTTTGTTTCACGCATGATCTCATCCAGTTTCTCGCCCTTGCCGAGCCGCGCTCCAAGGGTGCGATTCCTCGACAGGCCTCCCGTGCAGGTTAGGACCAGATCTCCCATGCCTGCAAGTCCGGAAAAGGTCTGGAGCTCTCCTCCCATGGCTACGCCGAGCCGCGCCATTTCCGCGAGCCCGCGGGTGAGCAGGGCGGCCATGGTGTTATATCCGAACCCCATGCCTTCAAGCACTCCCGCTGCAATGGCCACCACATTTTTGAGCGCGCCCGCGATCTCCACGCCAAGGACATCGGGATTTGTATAAACACGGAAGTAGGCGTTGCTGAAGACCTCCTGGGCCTTCTTGCCCACCGTCGGGTCGTACGAAGCGAGGGCAACAGCGGTGGGCATCTTTTGGGCTACCTCTTTGGCAAAGCTGGGGCCGGAAAGGAAACAGAGCCGGTCGTGAAATTCTTTGGGCAGGATGTCCTTGAACACCTCTGAGAGCGGCATGAGGGTGTCGATCTCGATGCCCTTGGAGGCGCTGATGATGATGACGTTCTTTGTCAGAAAAGGTGCGAACTGTTTTGCCACAATACGGACCGTGTGGGAGGGGACGACGGAAAGAATGATCTGCTTGTCCTTGACAGCGGTTTCAAGAGAAGAGGTCACTTTGACAGAGCCGGGCAGGGTAAACCCCGGAAGATAGACGCGGTTCTCGCGCGTGCGAGCTGTCTCCTCGGCCAGGTCTTTTTCATACATCCAGAGGGTCACGTCGTGCCCTTTGTCGGCAAGCAGCATGGAAAGGGCCGTGCCCCACGCCCCTGCTCCGATAACACCGATCTTTTCAGTCATAGTGCAGGAATTATAAAGGGAATGGGTGAAAGTGTCAAAAGAAATGTACGAAAGGCTGTTTCTCGCAGTAGCCTATAAAAGAAAAACGGCCACTTAGGACTTCCGCAGAGATCGCAGAGTAAAGAATTACTGAATAAAGCAATGCCTCAGCCTCTGTCTTAAAGCAAAGGAATTAGCCTTTCTCCGCGTACTCTGCGCCTCTGCGAGAGACAATTAATTGCTTCTGCCTTCGCTTCACGGGAACTCCTCATAATAATCCAGATCTTTATGGAACGTTTCTTCCAGTGAGGCAAGGGAAAAAAAGGCCACAACCACGCAGATGGCTCCGACGGCAAGGGCGCCGCCCTCCAGACCGAGGTATTGGCGGAACAATTGGAACAACAGGGTGATGGGGACCACCATCCCGCGCACGAAGTTCGGCACGGTCGTGGCGACCGTGGCGCGCAGGTTCGTGCCGAACTGCTCGGCAGCAACGGTCACGAAGATGGCCCAGTAACCACTGGCAAATCCGAGCACAAGGCACACGCCATAAAAGAATTCCGGGCTCCTGCTCCCTTGCAGGAAGTAGAGGCCGATGGCGGCAATGGTCAGGAGCATGAACAGGAAGACCACCTTTTTCCGGCTTTGCAAGGTCTGGCTCAGCAGGCCGCTTGAAAGATCGCCGAAGACCAGCCCCAGGTAGCAGAACATGACCGAATTCCCGGCAGAGATTGGTCCGGTCGTTCCGAATGCCCTGGCAAACTCCGGCGAGAAGGTGATCAGGATGGCGACGACGAACCAGATCGGGACTCCGATAAGGATCGAGTTGAGATAGCGGAGAAAACGCTTCCGTTCAGAGAAGAGGGCGAGCATGTTTCCCCTGCTGACTCCGGCCTTCTTGTTCATGGCCCGGAACATGCCTGACTCGGCCACGCTGATCCGGGTAATGAGCAGCACGAGACCGAGCGCTCCGCCGATGATGAAGGCATTCCGCCAGTCATACGTATTGGCGATGATGTTCGCGAGGATGGCGCCCGAGACGCCCACCGAGGCCACGAGCATGGTACCGTATCCACGGATGCTGGTGTGCAGGACCTCAGCCACGAGGGTGATGCCCGCACCGAGTTCGCCCGCCAGCCCGATGCCTGCGATGAAGCGCAGGGCGGCGTAGGCCGGAAGCGACGTGGCAAAGCCGTTAGCGATGTTCGCGATGGAATACAGGAAGATCGAGCCGAACATGATCTTGAGCCGGCCTTTCCGGTCGCCCAGGACCCCCCAGAGAATGCCGCCGATAAGCATGCCCGCCATCTGCATATTGAGAAGAAATACGCCGTTGTCGATGAGCTCCTGCCCGGAAAGGCCGAGGGACTTCAGGCTCGGCACACGGACAATGCTGAAGAGCACCAGATCATAGATGTCGACGAAGTAGCCAAGTGCGGCGACAATGACGGGCAGGCTGAAAATCTGGCGGAGGTCAGCAGTGGATTTCTGTTTCACACGTTCCTCCAAGCGGAAAGGGGGAATGGGGGGGAAATGGTTCTTTTGTAAATAAGTTGAAATTTGACACCCATTACAAAGAACTGGATTCCCGCTTTCGCGGGAATGACGAAAAAAAGAGCAGTTAGGAATGTCATCCCCGTGAAAACGGGGATCCAGATGACCTTTTCTACTTAAATACGAATGAGGGGTATATTTCACATTTCATCGGTTCGGCTCGATGATAATCTTAACGCAGCCATCGGGTTTTGCTCCGGTCATGAATGCCTCGCCGATCTTGTCGATGCCGAAACGGTGCGTTACCATATCGGTCACCGTTACCGTATTTTTACTGATGAGATCGAGGGCCTGCATATTATCGAGGGGAACGGCGCCGTAGCTGGTCTTGATCGTGATATCGTCCCGCCAGAAGGGATTGAAATCCACGTCCACGGTCTCGCCCGGTTTCGGCACGGCGAAGAACAGAAGGGTTCCGCCGCGTTCGATCGAATTAAGCGCGGTCGTGACCGCCGGCAGCGCGCCAACGCACAGACTGACTATGTCAGCCAACCGGCCGTCATTGACCTTTCTGATGAACGCGGGGATATCTTCATTGGCCGAGATCGTATGGTCGGCCCCGAATTGTCGGGCCTTCTCAAGACGGTACGGGCTGGCATCGGTCGCGATGATAGTGCCTGCGCCCATGGCGCGCGCAAGTTTGATGATGAGCAGCCCGGCGACCCCGCTGCCGAATACGAGCACGCTCTGGGATTGTTTCATCCCCACGGTCCGGAGTGCTCTTACCGCGGTTGCCAGTGGTTCGATAAAGGTAGCCTGTTCGAAACTCACGGACTCGGGAAGTACAAGGGTCCCTGTTTCAACGCTCTTACCGGTTACCAGCAAAAACTGGGAAAAACCGCCAGGCTCGAAATTATTGACGGTCTGAAACGTGGTGCAGGCGGTTTTGTGGCCGGTGCGGCATTGGTAACAGGCATTGCAGGGGACATGGTGGGTGACAAAGACGCGGTCTCCCGGTTTGACGTTGGTGACGAGTTTTCCAGTTTCGACAACGATGCCGGCCGGTTCGTGACCCAGCACCAGCGGAGCTCGTTTGATGCGGTACCACTCCAGAAGATCGGACCCGCACAGGCCGCAGGCCATGACCTTGATCAATATGTCGTGATCGTCGACCTTCGGGACTGGACGCTTTTCCATCCGGACATCACTGTTGCGGTAATAGACGCCGACGTTCATTTTTTGTTCTTCATTTCTTCGTAATATTGATATGCTTCCTTGACGCTGATGTTGTCGTGCACGATCTTGCGCACGGCCCCGATCATGGCAACCGGTGAATCGGATTGAAAAATGTTTCTGCCCATGTCCACTCCCGAGGCGCCCTGGTTGATCGCATCCCTGGCCATCTGAAGGGCCTCGCGTTCGGGAAGCTTTTTCCCGCCCGCGATAACGATAGGCACGGGGCATGCCGCGGCCACCTGCTCGAATCCCGGGACATGATAGGTCTTGACGATTGCCGCGCCCAGCTCCGCAAGGATCCGGGTTGCAAGGCTGATATACCGGATATCGCGCACGAGGTCCTTGCCTACGGCCGTGACCCCGAGAACGGGAATGCCGTAGCGCATGCCCTGGTCCACGAGGCGGGTCATGTTGTGCACGGACTGGGTTTCATATTCTCCGCCGATGAAGACCTGCACCGCGACGGCGGATACGTTCATGCGCAGCGCGTCTTCCATGTCAACGGCGATCTGTTCGTTCGAAAGTTCTTTCAGGATGCTGGGCCCGCCGCTTGCGCGCATGACTACGGAGTTGGTCACGGACGGCTCGATCATGGAACGCAGTACCCCGCGCGTCAGCATCAAGGCGTCTGCGTAGGGAATGAGCGGCCGGATCGTGACGTCGACTCGCTCGAGCCCGGTCGTGGGCCCTTGGAAGTATCCATGGTCGAACGCCAGCATCACGGTTTTTCCCGATTTCGGATTGAAGATGCGTGCCAGACGGTTCCTCATGCCCCAATCATAGCCGTTCGAACCCTTCAGGAAGAAAGCCTCGCTTTTTTGCGGGATGTCGGTATAATAATTTTTTTCTTTTTTTGAGAAGTCCTGCTCTGCCATTGAAATGCCTCCTTGCGAGCCCGTGAAGGGATTGATAATCAGGGATATAATCTAATGGAAGCATACAAATAAATCAAGGGGAAAAGTGGATCAGGGGACAGGGTACAGGGGTCAGGAATCAGGGGGGCAGAAGGAGTGAGAAGGTCGACACTTGATAAAATGAATCGAAAGTGTATATTAATGGTTATGCGAAAGCGAGTTTCATTAAAAAACTGTTGAGGTTTCGGATAAAAAGGGAAAGGGAATAAGCGTGTTATTCAAAAAAAAGGATACTGTTTTGGTAAAGTCGGATGAGGTCGAGCAAACAGTCGCATGTTTCAAGGAAGGATTTAATTGTACCCAGGCGGTGTTGTCCACCTACGGTCCGCAATTCGGCCTGGACCGCGAGAACGCGGTCAAGATCGCCAAGGCCTTTGGGTCCGGGATGGGAATGGGAGGGACCTGCGGCGCAGTGACCGGAGCGCTGATGGTCATCGGGCTGAAGCATGCCAGGCTGAAAGGCAGAAGTTTGTTTTCAAAAGACAGGACCGAGGAGATCGCCCGGGAGTTTGTGGCACGATTCAAAGCGAGGAACGAAACTACGGAGTGCAGGGAATTGCTCGGCTGCGATCTGGGCACGCCTGAAGGGATCAAGACGGCGAAAAAGGAAAAGCATTTCAAAAAACATTGTCCAAAGTTCGTCCAGGATGCGGCGGAAATATTGGAAGAGATATTAGAGGAAGAGCGAAAAAAGTAGGAAGGGAAAGGGGAAAAAACGCCACAGTGAGGGGCGCGTCGTTTAGCGACCCTCTCGACGGCGTGGATAGTAATATGTTGTGCCTTCTTCGTTTAAAAGCCTTTAAACGTCTTGAGCATTAATGTCGAACGCAATTTTATTCCCACGTTAATCATATGAAATAGCAGTAAAGGTACTATGACATCTAATGTCCAAATAATCAGTATTGAAAAGACTAGAGACAAGAAACTGTTTGAAAAAACTGCTTTCAAGTATTTACTATGTACACCAGCCAGAAAATACCAGGTAAATGATGTCGAGACCAAAAGACAAAAAAGAATTATCACTCTTCTGGCAGTGTTATATCCAAATACGGCGATACTTTCTGTGCTTAACTTTTTTAGATTTTCCCTTTTGTAGCCCGAAAAATATATGGAGATTGAATCAGAATCGTCCAAAGTTCTGCCAAATAATGAGGTCAAAGTCTTTGTTAATATACTAACGAAAATATTCAGGATAAAAATTCCAAAAGATTGGCTTCTCAGTTTAAGCCTAAGCTTCAGACCTTTTATCAGGTGAACAGTATCGCAGTGATCCTTATAAACCCTTTCTAATATTTCGACACCTGTAAGTGCTTGTCCCGTTGTCACCTCGTGAAATCGGCTATCACCATGATCGTAATAAAATGCATTTTCATAATTTAACTCAATTGGCGCCGGGGTCAGCTTGCTTTTTTCGACAGATTCTTTTGTTGGGCAGTTCTCGTCTGAAAAATTGTAGTCAAAGTGTGTAGCTGTGTATCTACTGAATCTGACAATTCTTACTACAAGTGGAACTCTAGAACCTTGCGCTTGCTGCTTTTTGTCTTCTTCTGGATGTTCATAAATAACATGAGTTAATGTAACTGTGTCATCATCGCCATTTCGTAGTTTTGGAGGTTTATATCGGATATCTTCAGGATATTTTTTCTGTATGCTAAAGCCAGCCTTGCAATCTTTTAATGGTATGATGCGATCATATAATGGATTGTTTATAATATTAAAAGCATTTATTAATATTTCCGCGGAATTAAAATACATGTAAGCTCCTCTGTTGCTGTATAACAACGTGAGGGACGCGTTTTGCAGCGACACTCACGACGGCATAGTTAAGTGCGGATCTTTGTGACGGGTTTCATTCTGTTCTACCCGACCTGATATGGTTAGGTGGCAAGGATATATTTTGATTATTCACTCACATCTAAATTACCCTTTGCAAGGTTATGTTCAGCACATAATACTTGCAAGTTTTCTAAAACTGTTTCGCCGCCCTTTGACCACGGTTTTATGTGATCAAAATGTATATCCTTGCCTGTAACCGTGATGCCACAAAGCTTACATTTATTGCCATCTTTAATTAATACATGCACTTTTAATCTATCACTAATATTTCTTTGTGTTTTATGTTTATAGATATTGAGCTCTTCTTTTTTTAGGTAAGTATGACTTTCAATATCCTGATCATCTTTCAGTTGAACTTGCTCCTCGTCGTTAATGTATTCAACAAATGCCCGAAGAGCTTTTCTCCATGTGCCAAACCTGTGTTCATAGGTACCGCTTGAATGCTTAGAAAGAGGCTTTTGGATTTCCCCGTATTTGGGCTGTCTTCCAAGCCTTATCCATACTTCTTCAAGGTTATGAAATAATTCTTCATTTGTGAAATACGAGATTTTCACAGGAGATAAACCAGCAGCTTTTAGTCCATTATTCCATGAACCGAATTTGCTTTGTACGGCAGCAGGTCTATGCTTGCCGTTATCAATATATTCGTTACATGTAAGCGAGCTCTTATTCAATTTGCGCGCCGTAAACTTTAAATCAGAAATAATGTCTGCTTTGCTGACGGCAGTGTTCTTTCTTTTTGTAGAAAGTCCAGCTTTTTCCAAAGCCTTAATCCAACTCCCAAATCGTCGACTCAATGTATTGCAATGAAATCTCCCAAGTTTGACATATTCTTCCATTGTTAGAGTTTTTTTGTTTAGTTTTCGCGCGACTAGTTGAAGATCGTCCAACAACAATTCGTCGGGTACGTCACGGTTATATTGTTCTAATTCAAATTTCATAGTTGGTTGTGTCGGCTTAACATTAAGTTAAGCAGCAAACGTTCTTGTCTCGTTTGTCAGCTTGAACTGGCTGTTGTCTTTTCTTGTTACGTCAAAGGCAACCTGGCAATTGGAGCTACAGTGACGCTGCTTGATGCTCCAGTTCCGTCTACATTGGTAGAATCCACAATTTCTGTCTCGCTAATGAGCAATTCAGGTTGCGATATTGCATCCAGATATTGGATGAAATCTACGATTTTCATTTCCCTTTTTTCTACGACTTTTTCGGCGATATACTTCTCATGGGATTGTGATAGAAAATCGCTCCGTGGCATTCGCATGTCTGCTGCTATGAGTTGTTTAATTATTATCCATGCATTATAGAAAACTTCCATAAATGATTGGTCATATGGCATTGGGCAAATAACGAGATTTTTACTTTCATCAAAAGATATTTTATCTGACTTACCGTGTTCACCGCCTATTATCCCTAGCCTAAGTCCTTTGGCGCCTTCTAGTGCTCCTTTGTGAACCTTCACAGTTGTCCCAACCCAACGATCTGAATCTTTGTTTCCAACAAACAAGTCGGCTTTCCAAAGTCCAGAAATACTAAAAGGAAGGTATATCCTAGTTTCTGGTCTCCTAAACGCCGCAGCGAGCATATTGATGTGCCTCTTCAGAAGAGGAGGTTGATTTTGCCCGCCCGTTAGAATTCTCGATTGATCTGTCAAAAGACTTTTAGAAGTGTTTATAAGAGATATCTTTCCTTCCTTTTCCACGCCAAACAAAATTGACGATAGGTCAGTCCCTGGTACACGACAATACTTCTTTACTGCATCACTTATTTTGTCAATCGTATACGTATCACGACGATTTATTGCATCATGAACAGCATATTCAAAACATATGCCGACATCACCATCGCCTGGACGATAGATTCTAGGAATCATAAATAGTGGAATGTTCTCATAGCCGCCAGCCTGTTTTGCAACTTCTTCTTTTACTGAATATAGAATCCCGTGTAAAATAGGACGAGTAACGGCAAAGAGTGCTGATACTATTTCTCCCACGTCATTCTGACGAATTTCTTTGTTAATTATCATATAGGTCCCCCATTCCTATCGTCTTATTTGTCAACGATTTTGCGTTGACCGTCGACCAGTTATTATCTAAACGGGACTATAGCACGGGAAATTTGAAATATCAATACGTTAGATAAAATCGAGACTTTGTGACATCATAGAGTATCCATATAATCATTTAAATCAACTAATCCGAAAATACGGAATAGTTAAATTGAAGGATTACATTACTTCCGAGATGAAACATTGAATGTCATCATGATTCTTAATGTAACAGCTACAGGAAAAAGTTTAATTTTATCTAGGTTCAGTATCAATGGGAGGCGATGTTGAATGAGAAGGGTTGCACGGTACATCTAAAGGTCGAGGCTAATCATTAAAAGTGTTTGCAATTCTTGAAAATGAAAATTTCAACTAATACAAATAATGGTTTCGAAGCAGTGTGACCTGTCTTTTGTACCGGTCTTATTTCTGCATTAACGACGCAATACCCTTGAGGATGAGCACCACCCAGGGCGTTCCGTGCATCACGAAGTCAAACCAGTCAATCGGCCTGACGAGCTGACCCCTGAACAGCATCTGCAGTTTTTCCCAGATATGGGGCGGAGAGAAGGGGGCAAGCCCAAGGGTCAGACAGGCGAGAATGACGAGTCCCCACGGCAATTTTGAGATATATTCCATTAGCCTAAGCCCTTATCTTGTTGATGACGGCCTTCAAAATATCTGCCCGTGTCAAGATCCCGATGAGTACGCCTTTATCATCCGTTACGGTCAACCTTCTGATCCTCTTCTCATCCATGATCCGCACTGCTTCTGCAATATTCGCGTCGGGTTTTATGGTGTGCGCCGGGGACGTCATAATGTCCCCCACATGGTCCCCGATCCGTCGTTCCGGCAGTGTTTCTCCCAGCATGTGTTTTAACAGGTCTTTGAAGGTGTGCTCCCTGCTCACCCCGATCATGGAAAGAATATCGGCCTGAGTAATAATGCCGATCACTTTTTTGTCCTTGTCCACCACCGGAAGTCCGCTTATGTTTTTTTCCGTTAAAATATCCGCCACCTGCATAACGGGTTCATATTTAGAAATGGAGATGACCCCTTTGGTCATCACATTTTTCACCAGCAGTTCGATCCCTATTGCTGATTTTATGTGTTTGCCATCATCATGGTCAGTAGACATAACACCCTCCGTTCATAAGGTTTGATCAAGATCGAAATGATACTAGTATACAAAAATAACGAGGGTAAATCAATCCTATCATGGTCTGGATTCCCGATAGAACCGTTCGGGAATGACGAATGAGAGAAAATGCGGCGCACTAAAATAGTACGTAACCATGTCAAGCTTTATGCTGTTACTATATCATAAAAAACATGTTTTCCATGGCAAAATCTTGATCTGTTAATGTTTTGTGAAAGGATTGCTGAAGAAATAACTTTTCAATGGCGCATGGTTTGGGTATACTTTGAACAAAATAAAATATCTCGTTTCAACAAAGGAACCTGATTTGATCTCCCCCTTTGACATCAATGCAATTACCGGCCTTTCCGAGCATGAAGCCGCAGCCCGGCTCCAGCGCGAAGGGTTGAATGAACTGCCTTCGTCAAAGCAGCGCAGCATCTTTGCCATTGCCCTGGACGTGGTGCGAGAACCCATGTTCCTGCTTCTCGTGGCCTGCGGTACCATCTACCTGTTCCTCGGTGATCAGCGGGAAGCGATCATGCTGCTCGGCTTTGTGTTCGTGGTCGTGGGGATCACCCTTTACCAGGAGCGCAAGACCGAACGTGCGCTCGAGGCCCTCCGCGATCTGTCGAGCCCGCGAGCGCTTGTCATCCGGGACGGCAGACAGAAGCGCATTGCCGGTCGCGAGGTGGCGAGGGGAGACGTCATTGTTCTGAACGAAGGCGACCGCGTACCTGCCGATGCCGTGCTCCTGTCCTGCTCCAACCTCGCGATCGATGAATCGCTCCTGACCGGTGAATCCGTATCCGTCCGCAAAACCGCGTGTGACGAAGTCCCCGCGATGACGCGTCCCGGTGGTGACGATCTGCCCTTTGTGTATTCCGGAACGCTCGTGGTCAAGGGGCAGGGGACCGCGACGGTTTTGGCCACGGGTGTGAATACCGAGATGGGCAGGATCGGAAAGGCGCTCCAGAGTGTCGAGATCGAGGAAACGCCGCTCCAGAAGGAGACCAGGAAATTAGTTCGCAATCTGGCGTTCATCGGTCTCTTCATGTGCGCCCTCGTGGTCATTGTGTACGGCCTCACCAGAGGCGACTGGCTGAACGGTTTCCTCGCGGGGATCACGCTCGCCATGGCATTGCTGCCCGAGGAATTTCCTGTTGTGCTCACCGTCTTTCTCGCCCTGGGCGCCTGGCGGATCTCCCGGAAGCGGGTGCTCACCCGCCGCGTGCCGGCGATCGAGACCCTTGGCGCGGCCACGGTGCTCTGCGTGGACAAGACCGGGACGATCACTCAGAACCGCATGTCGGTCAATATGATCTACTCACACGGCGCGTTCTATGGCGTGGATTATCTGACCGAGAAGGCCATCCCCGAGCAATTTCATGAGATCGTGGAGTTCAGCATCCTGGCGAGCCAGAAGGACCCCTTCGATCCCATGGAGAAGGCATTCAAAGAACTCGGCAGTCATTATCTTGCCCGCACCGAGCATCTCCATGACGACTGGACGCATGTCCGGGAATATCCGCTCTCGAACAACCTGCTTGCGCTGTCCCATGTCTGGAAGTCGCCCAGGGGCAACGAGTATGTGATAGCGGCCAAGGGATCACCCGAGGCGATCGCGGACCTGTGTCATTGTGATGCATCTCGAAAACAGGAGATCTCCAGCGCTATCGAGATCATGGCGAATAAGGGTCTGCGCATCCTCGGCGTGGCCAAGGCCTATTTCACGGTCACCGACCTGCCCGGTGAACAGCACGACTTTACCTTCGAGTTCCTGGGGCTCGTGGCGCTCGCCGATCCCGTCCGGTCCGGCGTTGCCGAGGCGGTGAAGGAATGTCATACCGCGGGCATCCGTGTCGTGATGATCACCGGTGATTACCCGGGCACCGCCGCGAACATAGCGGGTCAGATCGGTCTTAAGAACATCGACCAGATCATCACCGGACCGGAGCTCGATGGTATGGATGAGGAGCGGCTTCGGGATCGTATCAGGACCGTGAACATCTTCGCGCGGGTCGTGCCCGAGCAGAAGCTCAGGATCGTGAACGCGCTCAAGGATATCGGAGAGATCGTAGCCATGACCGGTGACGGGGTGAACGATGCGCCCGCGCTGAAGGCCGCGCACATCGGCATTGCCATGGGAGGCCGCGGCACGGACGTGGCGCGCGAGGCCTCGGCGCTCGTGCTGCTTGACGACGATTTTGCGTCCATCGTGCAGGCCGTGCGCATGGGACGCAGGATCTTCGACAATCTCAAAAAGGCCGTTGCCTATATTTTTTCCGTGCATGTACCGATCGCGGGAATGTCGCTCATCCCGGTGCTGATCAAGTGGCCGTTGGTGCTCCTGCCGATGCACATCGTGTTTCTCGAACTTATCATCGACCCGGCGTGTTCCGTGGTGTTCGAGGCCGAGCCGGAGGAGGCCGATGTGATGACCCGGCCTCCGCGCCGTCCTGATGCGCCGTTGTTCGGGAAACGAACCGTGATCCTGAGCCTGCTTCAGGGAATGAGCGTGCTCGCCATGCTCCTGATGGTATACGTCATTTCGCTGAAGCGCGGCCAGAGCGAGGCGGACTCCCGGGCCCTCACCTTTACCACGCTCATCATCGCCAACCTGGGACTCATCTTTGTAAACCGCTCCTGGACGCGCACCGTCCTTGCCACGCTGCGTTCGCCGAATACCGCGCTGTGGTGGGTGACGGGGGGCGCGGTCGTCTTGCTCGGACTGGTTCTGAACATTCCTTTTCTTCGGGACCTGTTCCGGTTCTCGGTCCTGCACCCGATCGACATCTTCATCTGTGTTGCGGCAGGGGTGTTCAGCGTACTATGGTTCGAGGTCCTGAAGATGGTGAATCCCCTCGTGAGCGCGGGAAATCGGTCCACTTCATGAGCGAAGATCGCCGGTTTTCAGACGCGATGCTCAGACAGAGGCATTTCACATGAAGTGGCCTGTTGCACTGTTCAAGAAAGCGGGATTCGATTCAGTGCCTAGGGTTGGCTTTTATATTTATCGATGAGATCGTGCGGCCACTTCTGAAGATTCGGTTGTTTTTGGGTGCCACCGGGTGTACCGCTTGGGAAGCCGCATCTACCTTCTGCCGCCACCAAAAGGAAAGCCTGTGCCACCTGGAGTGAAGCCGCCGCCACCCGGGGGAATGCCGCCGCCACCTGGGGGAATGCCGCCGCCACCCGGGGGAACGCCGCCACCACCCGGGGGAATGCCGCCGCCACCCGGGGGAACGCCGCCCATACTGCTTGTGATGGTCGACGAAAGAAATAACCAGTCACTGTATTTCATCTTATCTGAGGCCACACTCGCTTCATCTGAGGCAGGACTCTCATTATCAAAGGAAAAATCCGCTGACTCTGAAGTTTTTTGAGCTATGAAAGGAAGCGGTATTGAATAAGTGCCTGCGGATATGGGAACCAGCACGTCAGGTGGGAATTCCGCCTGTTTAAGAGACGCTTTGTTGCTCGTACTGCGCACACCGATGATGCGTTTGGTTGCGGGATGTTTTATTTCCTCAAAATCTTCGCCGGTTATCGGGTCTTTGTACTGCTGTCGCAGGTGGCGTTTGCCTGCCGCGGACCTGCTGTCCTTGAGCAGATCGTCGATGCTCTGGGGATACTGCTTTTTCCCGAGGTAATAAAAATATCGATCGATGGCCTGCCGGTATTGTTGACCCCGAAAAAGCAGTTCTTCCTCCTTCTCCCTGAGCATCACGTTGCTCCAGTACTTGCCTGCGGCCCCCATGCTGATCCCGATGATAATGATGGTCACGAGCAGTGCGATGTAGGCGAAGCCGGGGGATGAGGAACCCCCGATTAGATCCTTCGGGGGCAGGCTTAGGACGAGGGACCCCCGATTAGATCCTTCGGGGGCAGGCTTAGGACGAGGGAGGAAGGACGAAAGAAAAGATGCTTGGGAAGAATAAGTAGGTCCTTGGACCTTGAACCTTGAACGTCTCATTCAATCTTTCCCTGACTCACGAGTTTCTCATTGCATTCGTAGAATACTTCTGTGACGGCAGGGGTCTTGTTCCCGGCCGGAGGCTGGCACACATACAGCAGCTTCTGCGGCTCGTTGTCGGCATTCAGGTCATAGAGGATGACATTGTTCTTCACGGTCCCCTCGGTGTTCGTCCAGATGACCCTGGTTCCCGGAGGAAGCGTTTCCACCACGTGTGCCCTGACCGGACCCGACGGTGCGGAGACCAGCAACTCGACCGAGGATATGCCCAAGGATACGTCGGTCTGCTCATCGTTCTCCGGCTCGGCGGCGAGGACGGCTGCGCGGAGCAAAAGGCTGTAAAGCAAGGTCGACCCCGTATCGAGCGCCGAGCGAGTGAAGGAAAAGGGCATCACGATCACCCGGCCCTTCCCTGCATCGTCGATGAGAATTGCAGGTCTATTATCTCCCGCGAAGAGAGCCGCCGGCCTCGCGTTTTTCTTTCGCGGCAGCAGGATCCGGCCGCTTACGGGTACGGTACCCGAAAGTCCCATCCCCGTGTCTTCAGTCAGTTGGAGCATGGCGCCAGCGGTGGTCAGGGTCTCGCTGAACTTGAAACCGAAAGTCTCTGCGATCATTCTGGTCCTGTTCTCCGATCCGATGATCACCAGTCCCTGACCGCGTGTGATGCGGTCCATCAACCAGTAGGACTGATCGAGGAGTTCGTCGGGTTCGAACAGCACCGTGATACTGAAGGCCCCGCTCATGGCCTGGTTCGTGAAATCCTCCGCCGAGTTCACGGTCGTATAGTAGACGCCGTCATCGTCAAATGCCTGTTTCAATATCTTTTCGGCAAATGCCTGCTGGACCGCGGTGCCGGTCCGGCTGAGCCAGACGAGGACGCGATGCGTTGCACCATTCCCTTTTTTGACCTGGATCGGCGCAAGAACCGTCAATGCCTGCTCGGCGAGGGTGTATTCACGGACGCTCTGAGGCTCCAGGTTCCAGACCTTTGCCTTCAGGGTAATGGTATACGCGCCCTGAGGAAAGTCCACGTTCTCGATCATGACCGAGTTTGGTTCCATGGCAAAAGGGAGTAGTTGGGCAAAGACCGATTGACCGGTGAGAGCGGTCTTGATCTCGATAGTGAGTTCTCCGCTTGATACGGGGAACGTGCCCTTGTTCTTGACGCGGTACTGGATGTTCAAAGGCGCGCAGACCGTAGCGGTCTGAGGAGTGTCGTCGAGTGTTCCGCTCAGCAACTGGTCAGGGAATGGTTTGCCCGCAGAGGAATCAGCCGCACTCGAAAAGACGGGAAACCAGAAGACGCAGAGCATCATGGTGGAGGCAAAAAAAACCTTAAATTTTGATAATCGTAATCCCATCTGCATGCCCTATTCTATGAACGTAACCCGGTTGATCTCCTTCAACGTCGTATCGCCTGCAAGAATTTTTGTGATTGCTGACTGGCGGAGCGTGGTCATGCCTTCCGCGAGGGCAGCCTTCCGGATCTCCGATGGCGGCCGTTTATCGAGGATCATTTCCCTGACGTGGTCGGAGAGGTCGAGGAATTCCGTGATGGCCTTCCTGCCCCGGAACCCGGTGTAATTGCATTCCTTGCATCCGCCGGCATCATAGAAGTTCCGGTCCTTGTATTTTTCGTAGTCCAGCGCCGATTCGTCGAGCTCTTTACGAGAGAGCCTGACCGGCTTTTTGCACCGGGGACAGAGGATCCTCACGAGCCGCTGCGCCAGGATGCAGTTGAGCGATGAAACGAAGTTGTAGGCCTCGATGCCCATGTTCAGGAAGCGGCCGAGCACGTCGAAGGCATTGTTCGCGTGCACCGTGGTGAAGACGAGGTGTCCGGTGAGCGCGGATTGCACGGCGATCTGGGCTGTCTCGGCGTCGCGGATCTCGCCGACCATGATCTTGTCCGGGTCGTGCCGCAGGATCGACCGGAGCCCGCGCGCGAAGGTGAGGCCTTTTTTCTCGTTCACCGGGATCTGCACCACGCCCCGGAGCTGGTACTCCACCGGGTCCTCGATCGTGATGAACTTGTCCTCGCCGGTGTTGATCTCCGTCAGGGCGGCGTAGAGGGTGGTGGTCTTGCCGCTTCCGGTCGGTCCGGTCACGAGAACCATGCCGTAGGGCTCGCGGATGCTTTTCCGGAATCTGCGCAGGTCGTTCTCGTCGAACCCGAGGCTCTCGAGCCTGAGCGTGTTGACCCCGGCGGTGATGGATTCCTTGTCCAGGATACGGATGCACATGTCCTCTCCGAAAGCGGAGGGCAGGATCGAAACACGAAAGTCGATCGTCTTGCCGCCGGTCCGGAGCTTGAACCTGCCGTCCTGCGGCACCCGGCGCTCGGCAATATCGAGGTCGCTCATGACCTTGATACGGGACACCATGGCGCTGTGGAACTTGATATCGATGGGCTCGGTGGCCGGATAGAGCACGCCGTCGATGCGATACTTGATCAGGACATTCTTGTCCGTGGATTCGATGTGGATGTCGCTTGCCCGGCGCTGGATGGCGTCGAAGATCGTCGTGTGCATGAGCCTGATGATCGGACTCTCGTCCTTGTCGATGCTCTCGATCGACAGGACTTCCTCTCCCTCGCCGTTCTCCTGTTCCTTGACGATATGAAACTTGAAATCCTCCGAGACCGCGTGCATGACCTGCTCCGAGCTGCCGCTTATCTTCAGGACGGCCTGGATGGCGGAGGGTGTGCTCACGCGGATCTCGATCTGCCGGTTCAGGATCATCTCGAGCTCATCGATGGCGGGGATGTTATTGGGATCGCTCATGGCCACGGTAAGCGTTTCGTCGGCATCTTCCATCGGTATGAACTGGTATCGTTGCATCAATTCGACGGGAATGGTTTCAAAGAATTTCGGCGTGACGCGGTAGTCCGTGAGGTCGGCGTAGCGCAGGTCGCGCTGCTCCGCGAGCGCCTGGGCCAGGACCACTTCGGTGATCAGACCCTCGTCCAGCAGACGTTCTCCGATGCGCTTCTCGCGTCCGTCAGGCCGGAGCAGGATCTCGTTGATCTGCTCCTGGGTAACAAGCCCCTTGGCCACGATGATATCGCATAACCGTTTTCTTCTGGACGATGTCATTTCAATCGCGCCCCCATTTCGAATATCGGAAGGTAAAGAGCCACCACGATGACGGCCATCACGAGCCCCATTGACAGCATCAGTACCGGCTCGATCATGGTCGTGAGCACCGACAGCCTGTTCTCGACCTCCTGGTCATAGAAATCCGCCACGTCCTCAAGCATCTGCGGAAGGTCGCCGGACGACTCTCCCACCTCGATCATGCGTATGGTCATATCCGGCGCGAGTTTGGTCCGCTCGAACGCATCGGCGAGGCTCACGCCCTCGGTTACGAGCGCCCGGGCTTCCGCCAATTGCCGGGCCATGACCCTGTTGCTGATCACTCCGGCGGTGGTGTCGAGGGCCTGCACCAGCGGGATGCCGCCCCGGAGCACTGTGGCGAGGGTCCGCGTGATCTGTGCGAGCAGGTACTGCAGCATCAGCGACCTGACAAGCGGTATCCTGAGCTTCAGGCCGTCGATCGTTTCTCTGCCCTTGTCCGTCTTCTGCCAGAGGTATATTCCCGTGCCCGCTCCCAGGAAACCGATGAAAAGAAACGGCGCGTATCGGGTGAGTCCCGAAGTGAACGCCACCAGCATCGCGGTCAAGAACGGGAGCGAGCCTGCCTGGTCGCTGTACATTTGGGTGAAATTGGGGATGATATAGAGGAAGAAGAGCAGGAGAACCGCTATCAGCGCGACGACCAGAAAGATCGGATACGCGAGCGACATCTTCAACTTGCTCAGCACGGAGATCATTCTTTTCTGATACGTAATGAAGCGTTTCAGCACGTCGACGAGTGCGCCGCTTTTTTCACCGGCCCGCACCGTGGAGGTGTAGAGGGGGGAGAAGTACGCCGGGTGCCGGGCCATGGCGTCCGAGAGCGCCAACCCGCCCTTGATATCGTGGATGACGCTCTCGAGGGTGCTCCGGAATCCCGGGTTTTCCGTTCGCTTGTGCAGCAGTTCGATCGACTGAAGGATGGGCAGACCCGCCTTTATGAGGGTGGAGAATTCCTGGTTGAAAATGAGGAAATTTTTTGAGCTTCCGCGTCCGCGCTGCAGTGACGAACGTTTTTTCTCAAGGCTCAGGATCAGGTAACCCCGGCCCTCGAGCTCCTGACGGAGTTCCGCGGCATCTTCTGCCACGGCCTCGTCAATGACCGAGGTTCCATCTTCGCGAACGGCTTTATAGGTGAAAAATGCCATACAATTATAATACCAGAAGAGAGCAACACAAGTCAACAAAACGTATGGCATCCAGGGTACATGCTGGGGGTGTTTTCAGCAAATGTGTTCCGGCGGGAGAGGGGAATTATTGCAGGCTTTTCCAGTATTTTTTATGAACGCTGACGATCCGCTCCATCACGCCATCGACGCCTGCTGACAAGGCGTCCTTTGGCGCGGGAGCGGGTCTGCCGAGAAGGGTCTGGAGCACGGCTCGCACCCCGTTCCGCAGGCCTTCGGGACTGTAACCGCCTTCGAGCGTGATCAGTACCCTGCCATCGCAGGTCCGGCGCGCGATATCCTGTATCAGTCCGGCAAGCGCGCCGAAGCCTTCCCCGGTCATTTTCATCCCCCCAAGCGGGTCCTTCACGAACGTGTCGAAGCCGGCGGATACGAGGATAAGTTCAGGCATATACTCGAGCGCGACGGGTTCGAGTATATTAGTATACACGGTAAGATAATCCGCGTCGCCGAACCCCGGGGGGAAAGGCGCGTTTATGGTGAAGCCCTCCCCCTTGCCGCTCCCGACCTCATTGAATCCGCCGCTGCCCGGATAATGAGGATACTGGTGGGAGGAAAAATAAAGGACACCCGGATCGTCATTGAACGCATGCTGGGTCCCGTTGCCGTGGTGCAGGTCCCAGTCCACGATCAGGATCCTTTTCAATCCATATTTCTCCTTTGCGTACTCCGCGGCGATCGCCACATTGTTGAAGAGGCAGAAACCCATGCCGCGGTCCGGCTCAGCGTGGTGGCCGGGGGGGCGGACGAAGGCGAAGATCGAGTGAGGAGCTTTGAATTCGGGACCACCCCTCACCCCAGCCCTCTCCCCTGATGGGAGAGGGGGCGTTCCGAGTAACGTATCCACTCCCTGGAGCAGGCCGCCGGCCGCAAGGCGGGCGATCTCGTAAGACCGCGCGGAAAGACCGGTATCAGGATCGAGCCGGGAGTGCATTCTCCCCTCGGTGTTCGCTACGGTCTGAATATAGAAGGGGTCGTGGACCAGGGCGAGTTCGCTCTCCGATGCGAAACGGGGAGGGATAAGCGGCAGACTGCTGAATTCCCGGTCAATGAGTTCGTGGATCACGCGCAGCCGGTCCGGGCTCTCGGGATGGCCGTCGCCGGGGTTGTGCTCCATATAACGGTCGTCTTTGATAAGCGCGAGGGATGACATTCTCTTAAGCTTCGCGAGAAGATCTCAACGTTCCAGTCGAAGAGGTCAGGTGGGATCCTTCTTCAGCCGGTGATCAGTCATTTTGTGTCCCGGTCCTGCGGTCTCGCGATCGGCGGCGGCGCCATTTCCTTGTAATTCGCGACACTCAGAGACTCAAGATACTTCTGCATCTGCGGCGGGTTCGGAAGCCTGGCCGGGAGCTTGGCATCCGGGGCGCAGATGGCAAGGACCGTCTTCACCAGGTCCCTGACGCTGAACTCCAGTATTTTCTGAACGGCTTTTGGAGAAGCCGAGACGATCAAGAGCGTGTTCTCACGGTACCATCCGTTCCCTTTCCGGGGGGACATGGGACCGCAGGGGATCTGTTCAGCATTTTTCGTCTGGATGCCCAGTTTCAGCCCGAATGCCGATACATCGGCCCGCAGCAACTGCAGGCCCTTGAATGCCGGGTTCGAGCAAATACCCGCCTTGCCCCAGCAGATGGGATCGAACCGGGCTATGTTGATTCCGCAGCAGTAGATGTAGGCCTTCGGCCCCAGTTCCGGCGCCTGGCGGATGATGATGTACAGATAATCATTCTTATATTCAAAGGAACGCACAGACTGCGGGTTTTTCATGATGAACTCCTTGTTCGCTATACTATAGAACAAATAAAAAGACACAGGGAATACCGCTGAACGAACATTGACGGGTCCCTGTGGCTGGTCGCAGACTACCGGGTCTTTTTTGACTTGGATGACTTCTTGGTCGTGCTTTTGGACGCGGTCTTTTTCACGACCGGCTTGGGTTTTGGCCTGGACTCGCACACCTGCAGTTTTTTCTTGAGATCATCGTTCATCAGACCCTGGTCTTTCAGCATCTGCTCGAGCTTGGCATTGTCCTGCCTGACCTGTTCGGTTTCCTGTCTGGCACTGTCACGTTCCTGTCTGGCTTTGTTCGCCGTATAAAAGCTCCAGATGAGGAGAATGGTCACCAGTACCCCGAGTGAAAGGAATATGAGCTTTGCCTTCTGTGCATCGTCTTTTTCGTTCCGATCCGGTCGTTCCATCAGTTTTTATGCCCTCCTAAAGTGAAAGATATTCGAAATATTATTGTTCATGATACCGTTTTACTTCAAACCGTGAAAGCTCTACCGGTGTTCCCGGCGGGATCCCGGCCTTCTGCATGGCGATGCTGATCTGATATTCCACGGTGTCCACGCCTTCGAGGTCAGGAAGAAGCAGGCCGCGGCGGCCTCCCGACCGCACGATCACCCCGTAGCGGCGGGGATCGAGTTCATCGGCATCCTGTATCCTTTCGGGAGGCGTGAGCACGTCCACCGAATACTCGAGGGTGTCCAGTTCTCCAACGCGCAATGCCGGAAAGCGGGGATCGCAGGTCGCGGCACTGATGGCATTTCGGACCACTTCGTGCGCCACATCGGGCTCTGTCGGCTGGAACGTGCCGATGCACCCCCGCAGCATGCCCCGGACCTTCAGGGATACGAAGACCCCGGCTTGCTCTTTCATTTCCGGAGTAAGATCCTCTTCACGTACCTGAAGTACCTTGTCCTCGCGGATGTAAAGCTCTATGGTGTCCTTCGCCAGTTTAACAAGAGGATGCATCAACGCTCCCGATGAACGACCAAGTTTGTAAGGGTCGTGAGCACCATGCGAGGCATCACATTTCCCGCTGCACCACGAAGTCGGCAAGCGCCAGGAGAGCCCGGCGCGGCATTGAATCGGGGAACACGGCGAGAGCGGCTTTCGCATCATTGGAAAGCGACTGCGCAACGCAAAGCGCTTCATCAACAGCGCCGTATTTCGTCATCAAGCCGAGCGTATACGTCAGATCGTCCTCGCTGACGGCGTCGGCATCCAGAATATTTCTCAGGTTGTCCCTCTCCCCGGCGTCCGCCTTGCGCATGAGGTAGATGAGGGGGAGGGTGACCTTGCCTTCATCCAGGTCCTTGCCGAGGACCTTGCCGAGCTGCTTCTGGTCGGCCGCGTAGTCAAGGGTGTCGTCGGTGATCTGGAACGAAAGTCCGAGCTTTTTGCCGTAGGCGGTGATGGCGTCCTCCTGCGAAAGCGGCGCCTTGCTGATGATCGCGCCGAGCCGGCACGCGGCTGAAATGAGCACTCCGGTCTTGCATTCCACGAGCCGGAAATATTCCGCCTCGGTGAGGTCCGCGTTCTGGATCTGGGTAAGCTGGAGGACCTCTCCCTCGGACATGGTGGTCGTGGTCTCGGACAGGACGTCCATGATGCGCTGATTCTGGATCCTGACTGCGTGATAGAGCGCCTTGGAGTAGAGGTAGTCGCCGACGAGAATGCTGGCCTGGTTCCCCCAGAGGGAGTTAGCGGAAGACCGGCCCCGTCGGACCTTGGCCTCATCAACAACATCATCGTGCAGGAGCGAGGAGGTGTGAATGTATTCCACGACGCTGCCGAGTATATATTCGGCGTTATGTTCGCGGCAGCCGCACAGCCGCGCCGAGAGCAGGAGCAGCAAGGGCCGGAACCGTTTTCCGCCGGCGCCGAGGATATATTTGCTGACCTGCTGGATGAGCGGAACGTCGGTGCCCAGGCTCTCATGGATCCGGTGTTCCATGCGCTCCATGTCGGACTTGTACTCTCTTAATATATCCTGAAGGGTTGTCGTCATGCGGTTTTTCCTGAGTGAAATCTGGATGAATAATAGGGGAGACGCCGGGTATTGTCAAGGGTTTTTGTGGATGGGATACACCGGGGAGAATAGAAAACAGATGGATCTCGCAGCGCGCAGCGCACATTGTCCATGAGCGGGGCACCATGATCGCGAACCCTCGCAGAAGCAGGCAGATCGTTGATATGTTTGCTCAAACAAAGCAGGAATGGTGTGTGCACACAGAAAAACGCTATAGACAAAATCTGAAACATCGTGCTAATATATCATCGCTAACATATCTGAACGGGGGGTGATTCTCATCAAGAGGAACAAACGTGACAACGGATTTCCATCACTGCTCGTAGTTCTCCTGTTCGTCCTTCTCGCCAATCTTACGCCGCTCGCGTATGCCGCAGAGCTTCCCCTTAAGATCGGCGTGGCCTCCATGATAACTCCTGTTGATTCGGTCAAATACTACCAGGACGTGATCGACTACATCGGAGAAGCTATCGGCCGGCCCGTCCAGATGGTCCACCGAAGAACGTATGCAGAAATGGACGCACTGCTTGAAAAAGGAGAAGTCAAGGTCGCGTTCATCTGCGCCGGTCCGTATGTCAAGGACCGCGAGCGCTTCGGCGTCGAATTGCTTGTCGCGCCGATCGTCCATGGAAAGTCCACCTATCACGCCTACATCATAGTCCATAGCGAAAGCTCAATCAGGTCCTTTGTGGAACTGAAGGGCAAGACCTTCGCGTTCACAGACCCCGAATCCAATACCGGGAAACTCTATCCGTCCTACCTGCTCTCAACCATGGGTACCGCACCGGAGAAGTTTTTTCAAAGTGTTCGTTACAGCTATAGCCACAACAAGTCCGTTGAGATGGTCGCGAAAAAGATGGTGGACGGCGCCGCCGTGCAGAGTCCTGTCTATGACTACATGCTGAAAACAGGCTCACCATTCGCCAAACAGACGAAAATAATCAAACGTTCTCCTCCCTACGGTAATCCTCCTGTGGTCGTCACGCGGAACATCGACCCGGTTTTGAAAGACAAGTTGAAAGAAGCCTTTCTCGGTATGGGGAAGAAGAGCAAAGGAAGGGCGATTCTCGAGGCCATGATGATCGACGGGTTCGTGAAAGTCCCTGATGGGAGCTACGACACGGTCCGTGCAATGGAGAAAGCGATAGTCGACGTTCCCATAACGGCATCGCACACGAAGGACAGAAAAACGGTCTCTGTTGGGGTCATTCCCTGTGAAAATCCCCGCATCATGTATGAACAGTACCAGCCGCTGCTCGACTACCTCGCCGACCATACCCCCTATGCCTATGAGTTGGTGTTGAAGAGAACGTATGAAGACACGCTCACTGCCCTGGGAAGCGGCGAAATGAACGTGGCCCTGCTGGGACCGCTGACCTATCTGGAGGCGCGCGCTCAATACGGCGCTGTCTGCTTTTTGAAGCCGAAAGGAGCGAACGGCGACGCTTCCTATCGGAGTGTGATCATCGTGAAAAAGGGGTCTGCGATCAGGAAGCTCTCCGAATTAAAGGGCAGGAGTTTTGCGTTTTCCGCTTCTAAATTCACATCAGAAAACCTTTTTCCCTGCTATCTCCTGGCAAACGCGGGGATACGGCTCGACGATTTTTCCCGATACGTTAACTACGACTACCACGATTCCGTGGTGAAGGCGGTTCTGAGGGGGCAACAGGACGCGGGTACGGTCCATGACTCCATTGCACGAAAATACAGCAGGCTCGGCATCGATGTTATTGCCGAATCCTCCCCGATCCCGACAGGACCTTTGGTGGCAGGACCGGGGACACCCGTTGACGTGATAGATACTATCAAGCGGGCGCTTCTCGCCTTAAGCCCGGACGATACAGGCCACCGAAAGATACTGCAAAAGCTTGACGAAGACTTGAAGAATGGCTTTACGGACGCGACGGATGCCGACTATGGCGACATTCGAGCCAGGATAAACGCCGTGCCCCGGACCTGCGGCCTGGGGTGCCATCCAAAAATACAATTGTGAGCCCGGTAAAAACATGAGAATCATAAACGTCTTTGAAAGATTGCGCCTGCAATCAAAATTCATTCTCATCACCACATTGGCTATCATACTCCTGATGGGTATTCTCGGCTATGTTTCCGTGGAACATGATAGGGCACTTCTGTATCGCGAGGTCGAACGGCAAAGTAAACAGCTCGGAGAGACTCTCGCCATTCCCATTCTGAACGACCTCATCTACGAACGGCTCGGACTGGTCGAGGAGGGCGGGCTCCGCGACAACTACATCATGGAGATATTTAACCGCCACGACCTGGATATTCTGTATCTGGTGGTCATCGACAAGGACGGCAGGGTCATATCCCACAATGACATCACGGAATACGGGAAGATCTATTCCGATCCTCTCACGGAAAAGGCGTTTTCATCGGAAAACACCATCATCCAGCGATTTGCAAGCAAGGGACACGCGGCACTTGACATCGGGGTCCCCCTATCGATCGGCAAAAAACGGTGGGGTACGCTCAAGATCGGCGTTTCGCTTGAAGAGGTCGAAAACAAGGTCATTGCCACGATACACGAGATCGTCCTGCTGACCCTGGTTCTTGTGGCTATCGGATTTTCCCTCATCCTGCTGCTCACCAGAGGATTCATCAATCCCATCACGCAGCTCGCGCGCACCATGGAGCAGACCGGCTGCGAAAATCTGGACGTCAAAGTCAACGTCAAGGGCCATGACGAACTGGCCATGCTGGGTGAGCGCTTCAACAGCATGATCGAGCGCCTTCAGCAGGCCAGAGAAGAACTCATGAAAACCGATGAAAAATTGATCCAGTCCGCGAAACTTGCATCCATAGGCACTCTCGCCTCAGGCGTGGCCCATGAGATTAATAATCCTCTCGCAGGTCTTTTCAACTGTGTCGAAATGCTTAAACAGAACGATGGCAATCCTGAATTGCGGGAGCGGTACCTCGGTCTCATAAAAGAAGGCCTTGACAGGATAGAAATAACGGTGAGCAAGCTGCTCTGGATGCCCCGGAAGTCCGAGCATGCGCTGAGGGACGTTAATGTCCTGGATGCCGTGGACAGCATCTATCCGTTTCTGGAATTTAAATTGCAAAAAGACAACGTCAAATTCGTCAATGAAATACCGCATGACCTTCAGGTAACCGTGGATCTCCACGATTTTCAGCAGATGATGATGAACCTCATGATCAACGCTGTTCAGGCAATGCAGAACGGAGGTCGTCTAACGGTCAGGGGGCATCAGGATGACGGCTCGATCAAGATCGATGTCCTTGACACGGGGACCGGCATAGCGCCGGAGGATGTCGGCAGCATATTCGACCCTTTTTTTACTACAAAACCGACCGGGGAAGGGACAGGCCTCGGCTTGTGGCTTACCTACGTTATTATGAAAAACTATAACGGTGAGCTCACCGTGGAAAGCGAAATGGGGAAAGGGAGCAGGTTCACCCTGAGCTTTCCCGCGGCCGTGAAAGGATGAAGTGAAGATGAATGCGGCGATCCTTGTCATAGAAGACGAAAAATTGATGCGCGTGACCATTGAGGATTCGCTCAAAGCGTCGGGCTACCGTGTTACTACCTGTGAGAACGGCTTGGAAGGCCTTGACACATTCAAGGAGGGTCTTTTCGACGTGGTGGTGACGGATATCCGGCTTCCTGACAAGAACGGACTTGACATCCTTGAGGCTATCGTTCGGTTGTCCGACGTGCCCGTGATCGTCATGACCGCCTTCGGGACCATTAAAGACGCTGTTGAGGCCATGAGACTCGGCGCTTTCGACTTCATCACCAAACCGTTCTCCCTGGACGAGTTCCGTTTGCTCATCGAACGGTCTTTGGAAATGAAGAGGCTCCGGGACGACAACATCCGTCTGAGAAAGGACCTCAATCGTTATTTCAGCCTTCCCAACATAATCGGCGAAAGCGCCGCAATGAAGAAGGTATTTTCACTGATCGAGAAGGTTGCGGCAACGGATTCCACGGTGTTGATCCTCGGAGAGAGCGGGACCGGCAAGGAGCTGGTCGCGACAACAATACACTACCAGAGCGCCCGGAAGGACAAGCCGCTTATCAAGATCAACTGCGCGGTCCTGCCGGAGACACTCATTGAGAGCGAGCTGTTCGGACACGAAAGGGGCGCATTTACCGGTGCAATCAGGAGAAAACCGGGCAGGTTCGAGCTGGCGAATGGCGGGTCGATCTTTCTTGATGAGATCGGGGATCTGCCGCTCTCTACGCAAATAAGACTGTTGCGGGTGATCCAGGAGAGGACCTTTGAGCGTGTGGGCGGGACCGAAACGCTGCATATAGATGTGCGGGTGCTGACGGCAACGAATAAAAATCTTGAAGACGAAGTAAAGTCCGGGCGCTTTCGGGAAGACCTGTATTACCGCTTGCATGTGATCCCTGTCGTCATCCCTGCTCTCCGGGAGCGGAGAGAGGACATCCCCGCGCTCGTCGATTTCGCCCTTGGCAAATACCGGGACAAGACCGCGAAAACCTTGCGTGTCTCAAAGGACGCCATGACGGCGCTCCTGCAGTATGACTATCCCGGTAATGTGAGAGAGCTGGAGAATATCGTGGAATGGGGCGCTACCCTGGCGGCCTCAGATATAATAGAGAAGGACGATCTTCCTTCAGTTATTTTCAAGAAATCCGAAAGCAGTGGGTCTTTGTCCCTGGCGAAAGTTGCGGCTGGAGCAGAGAAGGAGCACATCATCCGCATCCTTGCGATCGCGCAGGGAAACAAAACAAAGGCAGCGGAGTTGCTCGGCATCAGCCGGAAAACCCTCTGGGGAAAAATAAACACCTACCGTTTAAAGGCATAAATCGCAGGAACCATACCTCATCCAAGCACCTACCGAACGAGCTGTCTTCCCATTGCCATATCATCACAACATTTACGAACTATAAAACCGTTACGAAAACGTAACAATGCGTGAATTACACGGTGTTTAATATAATACAGTTATATTAGATAGATATTGATATTATCCCACCAAAGTGTTACTCAGACGTAACAATCATAGTAATATAACTCATTGTTAATTTAGGTGTTAGTAACGGCATTAAACTTGTATACAGTATTGCTTAGTCATATTGTAACTTTAACTTATTAGCTTTTTTATATTTATATTGAATATTAATTGAAAGTAGAACCTCATGATGATAAACAATGTTATCAGTTTTGATTGTCAGTTGAGAATGAAATGCAGGCTGCTGTTCCTCGCTGTTTTTGCCATATCGCCAATCGTTGACGCCTATGCGGATTCTTTGTGTTCTTCTCACGCTATCTTTAATGACCTCAATGACGAAGATTCGCCCGTCAGCATGAATGACCTGAAACTGAATGATGCCCGCAAAGCCATCCAGTCACTGAACCGCGCATCCAGGCAGAATCATGATACTCGCGCGCTCTTGCTGTGTTCCCCGGCAACAGATGGCCCGGCTGGTCGTATTACAAGACCGCAGTTGCCCGCAAAAGATAGTTGTTCTTTCCAACGATGTTCCCTTGCGTCTTCCGGTTGCTCGCCTCCCGTCATCTAAATTAATATTTCAGTGCCTGCCGACATGGAAGTTATTCACTGAATGCTGCTGGTAGTTTCAACATACGACTGTGAAGTCCGTGCGGAGCGGTTCTCGCGCCATACCACCATGGCATAGTTATCATTTTGAGAGAAGGGAGGTGGACGTTTAATTACATTGGAGTGATTTGGTATAAACAAAAACAAATAAAGGAGAATAACATGAAGAAAGTGATATTTGCAGCTCTGATTCTTGTCTGTGCAATCGCGTTCGTGAGCTGGATAATCGGGACGCCCACGGCAGACGCAAGAAGTGCGTATTACACTGAAATGGGGTGCGAGGCCTGCCACGGCGCGAGCGACACGTGCAACGGCTGTCATTCGCACGGCACCCATTCATCGAGTTCAAAAACTGATATCTACCTCACCGGTACTACGAACAAAACCTCCTATAACGCCGGTGAAACAGTGAGCGTCACCATCGACGGCGGATATAAAACGGGATGGGTACGCGCTATCCTCTATAATCAAACGATGACACAAGTAGCGATAAGCAAGGGTACCATAGCCTCGGGCGCAAGCGCGCCGAGCGACGGCCCGGGCTTCCCCATCACGCTGTCCGCACCCGCACCAACTGCAGCCGGGACGTATACATGGAACGTTTCCTGGTACGGCAACAAGTATGATGCGGCAGGAGCTTATTTCCAGCCCAATTGTTCAAGCTCTGTCACCACCAATTGCTGGAAGGCCTCGACCAATGCCAACCATGGAGAAGCAATCCGCGCCACCAACTCCTTCACGGTGGTAAGCACCCCCTGTACGAGAAACGCCCCGACGGTGACCTTCAATACAGCTTCCCAGACCGTGAGTGCCGGAGGGACTGTTACGTACACGGCGACTGTGACCAACAAAGACACCGCTACGTGCAGCAACTCCACATTTGCGCTTTCGATAGCATCCGAGACGGGCACTGCGGCCAACTTCGTATTGCCGTCAACGCTCTCGGCATCAAGCCCGAATCCGTGCGCCCTGGCGCCCGGAGGCACCTGCATAACCACCCTTTCGGTCAAGGCGCAAACCGCTGCCACGGCCGGAGCGACCGATGTTACCACGGTTAGGGCTGCTGATACTACAAATCACGGCACCCTTCCCGGAACAGGCTCTGTCACAACCACGGTGGCAAGCGCGAGTTCGACTTACATATTGACCGTTGCTTCTGTGAATCCGGCCAGCGGCGTCAACATCACCGTCAGCCCTCGCGACGTCAATAGAAAGACGAGCGGGACAACGACGTTTACCCGGACCTATACCAACGGCACGGTTGTGACCCTTACCGCGCCTGCAACATCAACCGGGGGTAATTTCTTAAAATGGCAGAAAAATGGAGTCGATTATGCCGCCACCGCGAAGACTACCGTCACCATGAGCGCCGCTACAACAATGACGGCGGCGTTCGGCTCACCTCCCACGGCGGAAAAGTGTCAGGACGGAATCGACAATGATCAGGATGGATCGATCGACTGCGCTGATTCTGATTGCGTTGCTGATGCCTCATGCACCGGCGCGGCAAATTCAGCGCACGCCGGCATCAACGCATATAACGGACCCACGACGTGCATCGCCTGCCACAGCACAGCGGGGACGCAGGTGATGAATTCAATGCATGGCTCCTGGAGCGGTCCCACGCCGAATGTCACCAATATTTCCGGAAACTCCGGCAAGTGGAAACAGACGAACAACTACTGCACTGATCCGGAATTGGCCGACTACGGCTGTGTGAAATGCCATGTTACCACAGCAGCAAAGGTGCTGAACAATGATGGCATGGTGGACTTGTCAGTGAAAAATCTGAACGCGAATGAAATGGACTGTCTGATATGTCATCAGACCAATTATTATTCAACCTTTACGCCGACCTCCTCAAGGACTTTCACTTCATGCGTAGACGGCTCGGTTCGTTCTTACATGGTACCCGTGGCGGAAGCCGACGGCAAGATTCATAAAGCAATACGTCTGGACCTCGCGCCGGCGGGCACGACCGTGCTTGCTCTTGCCAGGACCGCGCATCGGCCGAATAACGCCACCTGCGTAACGAAATGCCATGCGGCGGCGGGCGGCGCCGACGGCGTCAAGCGCGGCGATATCGATTCTACGATGGCGAATCCTCCGGTAACCACGGATATCCATCTCAGCTCCGCGGGCACTGCAAAACTGACCTGCACCTCCTGCCATGCCGGCACGGGCCATCAGATCCCCGGTCGCGGCAATGACATGCGGGGCGAGGACACCGGCGCCGTGATAAAAAAATGCGTTGATTGCCATACCTCGATGGCCGGCACAGGCGGCCACGGGACATCCACAGCGAATCGAGCGGCCGCCGACAGGCATATCGCCCACGTTGACTGCACCGCCTGTCACATCGATTCTTACGGCAAAGGCATACCAACGGAAATGAGCCGTGACTGGACCAAACCGATGTGGAGCGCCGGCGGATGCGAAGGCCAGGGCGCCTGGGTCGGAACATCGGTGAAAGCATCCAAAGTTCTTCCGGAATACCGATTCTGGAACAAGACCAGCTGGGTCTACGACCGGAATGGCAGCTTCGGATTGACTACCGATCTTATCGACGGCGGGCTCGCCTTCTCCTATCCACTTGGCGGCATCAATGACGGCAAACTCTATCCGTTCAAGGTGCATACGTCCAACAACCCGATGGATGACGGCTCCGGCAAGACCAACTTTGATGTTTTGAAAATGTTCATGACCGGCTGCTTTGACGAGGCGGCTGTTTCGGGCCTGTCATATATCGGCGAGCGGGGTACGTACACCTGGAAGAGCAACAAGGCCTTCCAGCTGATCACCCACGGTGTTGTCGCGAAAACAGAGGGCAATAACTGCGCAAAATGCCATAGCGGTACGCTTGATACGAGCACGGTCTCGAAGCTGGACAAGCTCGGATACAAAACAGCGAAACCGACATCAGACCTGTGTAATGACTGTCATAGCCTTAGAACTCAGACTAACCACTACACGTTACATGACACACATAGAAATAATGGCACCGGCTGCTCCGGCTGCCACAGTTTCACGCGCTAGAGCGAAGTGATTCTGCGAGACAGGTAAAGAGCAAGGAGTTGTAATAAAATTCCTGGAGTACATTTTAGGCGGGTGGGCATAGTGCCCACCCGCTTTTTTATGTGCGCCCAGCATGGGCGCACTCTTGTGGGTGTAAGTCCCACCGTAAGTTGATCACGACGAACGAAGCGAAGCGCAACTGCATGAGGGCGACCGAGTGTGGGGAGGAAGCGCGGAGCGAAGCTGCGAGCCGATGAACAAGAACCGGATAGAAGGCGTTGCCGAGCAGGGCGAGCGGGCATAAAACCGAGAAGCTCTCGTGGTCAAGGCAAGGCGGCGTAGATCCGGCGGTTGTACAGCGAAGGAGTGCGTTCTTACCTGGGGAGATCTCGCCTCATGGCTGAAAGGCCGACGTGGCGACACGGAGCGAGAAGTCAGCAGAGGCCGTAGTAGCTGCCAGCAGGGAGCGAAGGGCCGAACGAGAAGGGGTGTTCAAGGACATACCGATGGTGCACGCAAGGCGTCAGAAGTCCGCATCAGCGGAGCGGTCAGGGGAAGCGCCCGGTGAAGCCGGGAGAGAACCGGACAGCGACGAAGCGGGCACCCCGCGGCATGAACCGAGAGCATAGGGCAACCTCAACTTCTCGAACCGCCAGGTGCGGACCCGCATGCCGGGTGGTGTGGCAGGGGAGCGGCCTTCATGGCCGCCCCCTATGCCGATCAATAGTCCATTCAATTTGTATAAGCGAATAGAGCGCCCATGGGTGCATTTCACTTATTGGCTGTCCCCTGTTTGGGGCAGCCAATTTATTGTGTACGACCTTCCGGACTCAAACAGAATTGGCCCGTCGGTGATATGACGGGCCATTCCGTGATGAACAACAATTGTTCGTCTTATTTACGGAGAACGACGTGAGCCTAAATGGTCCTGTATCTCATCCCCGAATGATGGTATTGGGGATATGATCCTGTTCATTTGCCCTCAAGCAAAACCGGATGCTTCCTGGCTTAAAGCATACCGGGGCAGGCTTATAAATTCTCGGGAATAACAGGAGAAAGAGGGCAGGCTACAATTTCATCGCCTCATTGGCCTCGGCTAATGTCCTGGCGGCAATGACGCGGGCTTTGCGCGAACCCTCCTGGATGATTTCAGATATCTTCTTTGGATGAGCCAATAGCTCTTTCCGTTGATCCTGAATAGGCTTGAGATAGGTGAGAAGATGCTTTAACAGTTCTCTCTTATCATCCACGCACCCGATGCCGGCGCGCGGGCACTCAACAGTAACATGATCGCACCACTCTTTTGGGGCGAATATTTTATTGAGGGCAAAAAGCGGGCAGATATCGGGATTACCGGGATCCTGTCTGCGGACACGCGCCGGGTCCGTGATCATCTGCATCACTTTTTTAGTGATGGCTTCAGGGCTGTCGGAAAGGTAGAGACAGTTGTTGTAGCTCTTGCTCATCTTGCGGCCGTCCGTGCCCGGCAGCTTGGGGTACTCCGTCATGAGCGGCTGAGGCTCGGGGAAGACCCCGCCGTAGAGCTGGTTGAACCTGCGGCAGATCTCCCGCGTGAGTTCCAGGTGAGGGAGCTGGTCGATGCCGACCGGCACGAAATGCGCCTTGTAGATGAGGATGTCGGCGGCCTGGAGCACGGGATAGCCGAGAAAACCGTAGGTGTTCATGTCCCGGTCCTGGATCTGGTCCATCTTTTCCTTGTACGACGGAACGCGTTCGAGCCAGGGGAGGGGCGTTGACATGGACAACAACACATGAAGCACGGCATGTTCGGGCACAAGCGACTGCTGAAAGAGCACTGACTTCTCCGGATCGAGCCCGGCCGCGAGCCAGTCGATCACCATCTCGCGGCTATGCGCGCGAATGTTCGACGTGTCGGCGTAGTTCGTGGTGAGCGCGTGCCAGTCCGCGATGAAGTAGTAACACTCGTATTGGTCCTGGAGCCTGCGCCAGTTGTCCAGGGCGCCCATGAGGTTCCCGAGGTGCAGGAGACCGCTCGGCTGCATTCCGCTTAAGACACGTTGTTTAGACATTAAAAAACCCTCTTTGTTTAACCACTGATGGACATCCCCGATTAAACCATTCGGGGACAGGCTTATTAACACGGATAAAGATCAAATCTTAACTTAGAAATATCGCTGCGCAAAGAGTCAGCTAAACTTATTTCTGGCCCCTGAACTATGAACTTTGAACCCTGAACCCGTCTTAAAAAATATCCCCGCCGAGCAATAGCGACAGGATCGGCCGGAGGACAGGCGTCATGATCTTTCCGAGCGCACCGAACATGATGAGCGCCATGAGAATGAGCGTGCCATAGGGCTCGAGCCGGTAGTAGACGGCCGCTGGTTTGTCAGGGAGGAGCCAGTACACAACCCTGCTCCCATCGAGCGGCGGGATGGGGATCATGTTCAGTACGGCAAGCACGACATTGATGACGACCCCGTAACCCAGCATCAGGGTGATGGGCAGCGCAAACCACTCCCATGAAGCCTTGGGGAACAGGGGTTCCAGCGGAGGCACGGCGACGCGCAGGAGAAAAGAGAACGTCAATGCCATGATCACGTTGATCCCCGGCCCGGCAAGCGATGAGAAGGCCATGTCCTTTTTTGGGTTTTTGAAGTTATACGGATTGATCGGTACCGGTTTGGCGTAGCCGAACACCATCTTGCCGTTCGTGATCACAAAGAGGAGGAGCGGCATGATGATCGTGCCGAAGAGATCGATATGCGATATGGGGTTCAGCGTGAGCCTGCCCATGCTGCGGGCTGTGTTGTCGCCGAGCTTGTTCGCAACCCAGCCATGCGCCACTTCATGCAGCACGATGGCGAATATGAGCGGCGGGGCCATGATTACGATCTTTTGTATAATAGTCAGTTCATCCATAATATTTTATCCGGTCTTATCCTGCCCGTGGTATTTAATTGCTTATGCCTATTTCATCGACAACGGATTGTCTATAGTTGGATTTTCTTATGTTCTTATTGAGTTGTAGGGCTACCCTTCAGGGTTGCGGTTTTTCGGTGTCAGCAAGGCTGAAGCCTTGCCCTACAATGGCGTTTAATTCAAACAGCACCAAAGTGGCCATATCTTCCTTTTGGTTCCCGCCTGTCCCGGTTAGGCTATTATCATCCGGCCAAATAAATCCGTCGGGATTTAATATACGTCGCTATTTTCCGTTGGTGTACGGCGCGAACTTCCCGTCCTGAATCGTAATGATGAATAGTTTCTTCAGCGCCTCGCCGTTTCCCGGGAACGTGATCGTACCCGAGATTCCGGGATAGTCCTTCATCGCGAGCAGGCCGTCCCTGATTGCCTGTGGCGTGTCCTTGCGCTCTTTCAGGAGCGAGAGGACCATCATGGCCGCGTCGTAGGCCTGGGCCGCGAGAATGTCCGGCTCTTCCTGGTATGCAGAACGGTAGGCCTCGATGACCGGCTTGATCAACGGGTCCGTACTCTCGGGAAAGAACCCGTCTATGAAGACCGCTCCCTCAGCATGCCGGTCGGCCCGCTCGATCAGGTCCGGCGTATGCCAGTTGTTCGACCCGATCATAACGATGCCCTTGATATTGTAAAAGGCGAGCTGGGGGATGAGCAATCCGACCTTCTCGGCATGGCCGGGGAGGTACAGGGCATCGAAGCTCGGCAGATACTCATTGAAGAGCTTTTTCCTCTCGAGGTCGTCCTCCGGAATGATTATCTTCCGGGAGCGAAGATCGGTCTCGATGATCTTTCTCACATACGGGCCGAAGTCCTTTACGTCAGGCGGATAGGCTATGACAGCGAGGATCTCGGCCTTCTGTTCCAGGTCCCTGGCGAAGAGGCGCGCCAGGTCCCTGCCATAGGCATCATCGGGGTGGACGATCACGAACTTTTTAAGGTTGAGCCCAAGCGCGAACTGGGCGGCTGCCGTTGCCTGGATGGAATTCGTCAGGGCGTTTCGAAACAGCCAGGGACTGATCGTTCCGAGACCTTCGCCCGAGGCTGCGGGCGTGATTACGGGGATCTTCAGCTTTTCAAGGGAGGGAACGAGCGCTTCCGCCTCCTTGGTCAGCAAAGGCCCGATGGCCGCCACGATGTTTTTGGATGAGAGCTCGGCGAGCGCTGCCACGGTTTTTTCGGGAGAACCTTCGGTGTCCTTCACCAGAAGTTCCACCCGGTCATCGGGGGCCTGGAGATTATACGTATGCACCGCGAGCTGGATGCCCTTCAGCACCCGGTCTCCGAAAAAGGCAAGCTGGCCCGATTGGGGCAGGAGCGCGGCCAGATGGTATCTTGGCGAGGAGAGCCCGGAGGTGGCCTCATTCAGGAGCATTTCCCCCCGCATTCTCTCGGGGTGAGCAGGAAATTTTTCGAGGAAGTCCCTGCTCACCGATATGGCTTCCCGGTACTGCCGCTGTTCGATCATGAGTGCAGCCAACCGCAACCGGGCGATGTCAGCGGGATACGAGGAGCCATCAGCAAGGGTCCTGAGTTCCTCTTCCGCCAGGTTCCTGTCAACGATCTCCCGGATCCTGTCACGGTATCCGGTTTTCTGGCGTTCGTTCTGCGCAATCTCGGTGAGCGACAAGAGCTCCTTCACCGCAGGCAGAAAGTTCTTTTTTGTCACATACGCGGCGGAGAGGACCTCCGCGCTGCGCTTGAGCTGCGCCGGATCAATGACCTTGCTCCGGTCCTCAAGGTTGGCAATGGCGAGGTCATATTCCTTGAGCTCAAAGTAGCATAGTCCGAGTTTGTAGCGCGCCAGGACAATGAACGAAGACGAGGGGAATTTCTCGATGATATCCTTGTAATAGCTCAGCGCCTGCGGGTAGTCTCGCTGCGTAAAACGGATCTCGCCCAGAAGATAGAGCGCCCGGTCCCGGTGTTTGCTTTCCGGGAAACGGGAGAAAAAAACATCCACGGTCTTCGAGGACTGCTCGTACTGTTTTTTGGAGAACAGGGAGTCGGCCTGGTCGAGGAGTTCGCGGGCATTTTTTTCCCATGTTGGTTCCGGTGACAGTTTGGGAGCGCAACCCGCGGGAATCAGCACAGACAAACAGAGTAGTACGGGCAGGATAAATGCGGCTGTACAACGAATACGCCTGAACGGCATGTGCTAGTTCCCTTTTTTTGCCACAGCCTCGGCTTTTGCCGCCTTGGTCTTGATTTTCAGGGTTTCGTCTTTGCGTTTACGTTTGCGTTTCAGTTCCTTCTGTCTCTCACGCATGGGATGGTTCTCCTTTCAATGAAAAGTCGTATCGTAAGCCTGCACACTATAGCCAAAGTGGACGTGTTTGTCAATCCTTGTTTGTCGGCAGGGCATCCCGGAATCCCCGGCTTACTTAATGCCGGGGCAGGCTCTTCGGGAATGATGGATCAGCGGGAATGCCACGCTTCAAAGCTTCGCGCGTCTCCGTCAAGTTCTGAACGGAAATAACAGGCACGCTTTTTCTCTCAGGTATCCAGGACATTCCGCACCATTCGCAGGAGTTCAGCAGGGGCAACGGGTTTTGAAATAAAATTCAGGTCTTTTTCAAGGATCCCTTTTTTATGAATGATGTTTGCGGTATAGCCGCTCATGAACAGCGCTTTTATCACAGGATGGGTCTTGCGGATTTCCTCGTATACCGCCTTGCCGTCTTTCTTCGGCATTATCACGTCAAGGAGAAGGAGACGGATGCTGCTTTCATTCTCCTTGAACTTGTTCAGCGCTTCCTCGCCGTCCTCCGCTTCGATGACCGTATAACCGGCCTCCTCAAGCACGTTTTTCGTGAGTTTTCTGACATCTGCATCGTCTTCCGACAGCAGGATGGACTCCACTCCGCCCATCATACTCGTATGTTCTCTTGATTTTGTTTCTTCATCAGCCGCTGCTTTTACCAGCGGCAGATATATTTTGAATGTTGTTCCCCTCCCGGATTCACTATAGACATTGATATGGCCCTTATGCTGCTTTATCATCCCATATACCATTGAG